>NZ_JACJSE010000032.1 GCF_014698045.1 Aulosira sp. FACHB-615 | reverse complement strand
GCGCGGTGGAACCACACTGATACATCCCGAACTCAGAGGTGAAACGCTGCTGCGGCTACGATAGTTGGAGGGTCGCCTCCTGCCACAATTGCTCGGCGCCAGGTCTCTTTTTACACTCAAAGCTCCTTAGTACAATTCTACAACTAAGGAGCTTTTTAGTTTTTATTCTCTCTTCTCTTTATATCTCAACACAACACGGCAAATATATCTCGCGCTGTAATATCAATAACCTGTGACTGCTGCTACTTTTTGTGTCCTCATTCCTTTTGCTAACAGCCAAATTATTTGGTAATGTGTTCGCTTTACTGGTTCTTGAGCTTGGTGATCACTCAATACAGTTCATTTGCCCCAAGTTAGAAGTAAATGAATTTTGTCAATATATCTTTGAGCATAAATACTGGAGTTTAGACTAAGCAGCAAAAAACGACCCAGAAACACTGAGTTGAAAACAAACAGACTTGAGGCAGAAAAATCAACAATCTTAAGCAGATTCTGATTGTTGTTTGCGTGGCTTAGTTGTAGTTTTTCTAACAACAGGATAGCGAATTCTACGTTGTCGTGGTTGTCCAGTCTTCCAACCTGGGGACTTTGCGCGAGGTTTGGGCGGACGGGGAGGAGTACCAATCGTCGCTAAAATGCTCCCTATTGCCTGAGCAACCCTTCCCGGAGTCAAATGGCCTAAAAACTTTTGCCAAGGTAAAGGTTGATCTGCAACGATATCACGCGCTAACCATAGTTCCCAAGTCATACCATTTCACGAAATTACTGATAGAAATCGCTTCCTCTGCAACTCTGCTTCTGGTCGCCGAGCGAAGTCGAGGCGCTACTTGCATATCCGTATCATTTTTAAAGTGAAATGGTATCATAATGGGCATTAAGTCACTCCAACGCTCACATTGCTTCGGGGTACTTAGCTTGGGAAGAGTCCAGTGTAGGCGTTGCTTCAAAAATCGATACCAGTGGTCAACAGTAAAGCGTCGCAAATAAAGTTGCCAAACTTCTTCCAAGGGAGGCATTTGTTCACCAACCCAAGCCAACCACAAAGGTTTTGATACTCTCAATTTACCTGACTCATCAAGACGCTCAACCCGAATGAGGGACATCGGGCGAGTAGCGTATGAACGAAAATGTAAATTTAACCACAAGCTTATACCAATTTGAAAAAATAATGCGACAGATGGTAAAAATAGACAGAAGAAGCATTTAGGGGATGTGATGGCAGGGGTAACACAGATAGAGATAGAAGAAAGTGTCGAGGAACTAGAGGAGTTGCTCAGACATGAAAAACAGTCTCGGAGCAAAGAACGTATACAAGCCCTATATCTGATAAAAGGGCAAGAAATGAGTGTAAGTGAAATCGCTAAAATATTGGGAAAACATCGAGCGACAGTACATAGATGGTTGGCAGATTATCGAGAAGGAGGAATGGATGCGGTTGTGGAATTTGGTTATAGTTCAGGTCGAAAAAGAGCAATACCGTCTTGGGCGGTATCGAGTTTGAAAAAACAACTCGAACAACCAGAAGGTGGGTTTCAAAGGTACACACAAATACAAGATTGGTTAGAAAAAACCTTGGGTGTGCAAGCCGAGTATGCAACTGTACATCATCTGGTACGTTACAGGCTCAAAGCCAAGCTGAAAGTTCCACGTCCGCGTAACCGAAAACAGGACGAAGAAAAACTAGAGGCTTTTAAAAAAACCTCACTGATGACTTGCAATTAATTGCTCAATACGCCGCTATCATGTTACCCCAGTACGAGAATATTCGTTACTTTGTACAAGACGAAAGTCGATTTGGACTCAAAACCATTGAAGGACGTAAAATTACGCTTCCGGGAGTTAAGCCTATTGGTGATTGGCTCTTGTCTATTTAAAGCGTTCTGGCTATACGGGGCAGTTGAACCACTAACGGGGGAAAGTTTATTTTGGCAGTTTTCTCATGTCGATACCGAATGCTACCAACAATTTTTGAACGAGTTTGCTGCTTGTTATCCCACATCACTCAACGTTCTCCAAGTCGATAACGGCTTATTTCATAAAGCTAAACGTTTACAAATTCCACAGAACATCGTTCTGTTGTTCCAGCCTGCTCATTCTCCCGAACTCAATCCCATAGAGCGGGTCTGGGAACATCTTAAGCAAGACTTGAAATGGGAGTTATTTGATAACCTAGACCATCTGCAAACCAAGGTTGCTCAACTTCTCGCTCTCCTCACTCCTCAAATTGCTGCTTCTTTGACTGGTTATGACTTCATCCTCAATGCCTTATCTGTCGCAAACATTTTTTGAATTGGTATAAGAATGATAATCGGAGGTAAGGGGAAGGAGGCGAGAGTCGTTCGCCTCCTTCCCACCCTAGAACACCGATTCAGTAATTACGATGAAGTAACAGACTGCTCAGTAGTGTGAGTAAAAATTTTGGCAAGGACATGAAGATTGTGAACAACGGCGATACGGCGAAGGTCAAAGAGATTTTTGCGAGAACCAACATAACGAGCTTGCTCTCCCTGCCATCGACCAATGTGAGATAAAGAATGCTCAACAGCAACACGTTCTCTAAGCTTGGCACGGCCAGCAGGAGTTAATTGGCGTTGTTTTAATTCTTGAAACAATGGTTCATCAGGATGAATCGAAACACTGCGTCCAGACTTAGAAGTAGTGCAGCGTTCTCTTAGTGGACAAGTTGTACAAATATCTTTGGGGAACTGAACTTTGCCACCAACGCTAAAAGGTAAAGTAACCCCATTCGGGCAGCAAATAGTCTGATTGTCCCAATCCAGGCTAAAAGCAGTTTTGGTAAACTTCTTACCGTTTCTTACTTGCCAAGCCTTACAGTAAATAGTCAATTCATCACTTCTGTTTTGAACCAAGGAACTACTGAGATAAGCACGGTCAATGTGTAACTCAACCAGATTTACTTGCTGGTGTTTCAAGTCAGTAGCAATTGCATCTGTCACAGATGCTTCAGGGACATTCGCTCTTGTGATTCCAACAGCGCGAACCAAACCGTTGTCTAAATCACGTAAGACATGACGCTTATAACCATCAAATCGCTGGCTTTTACTTTTACGCCCGTGCCTCATCTCTTCATCTTCAATGGAGATGCGTCGTTCTTTGGCAACTCCTTTGAGTAGTTTGATTTTACCATGAGCATCCACTTCCACATCCTGTGCTTCAATTAGCCTACGGTCAAGTCCTTGGATAATCAGCGCACTACGAAATCTGACCAGAGTTGTCTGTGAAAACGGTGCTTTTTCGCAATCTATGCAATCAGTTACTAGTTGCCAACGCCTATCCATGATCATCGCTTCAATGGCTTCCGCATCCGAAGCACCTGTGTACGCTTGCAAAATACTTACTAACGCCAACTTGGTGGTACTGGTGGATTGACCTGAATCTACCTCAACTGGGGTTATGCCTCTCCTTGAGATTTTATTAAATATTACTTACAACTTGTTTATCGCTGTAAGGTTTGACTGACAAGCGTTTACTCTACTTTCTTGTCCATTATTTACTTCTCTCTGGGCTGATTTTTCTTTTGTTCCCCGATTACTGAATCGGTGTTCTAGTATTTGATTATCATTTTCATTGAGTGAGCAAGTAGGATTTGCTGTAGTCAAATGTCTGATGATGCTGTATTAATCTCATCTCAAACTTCTTTAGCACCCTCAACCGTTACTACTCACCAATTTCTCTCCCTTCAACATCCTGACAGCAGCTTCGAGTAAAGCTTCTTCGAGATAAGGCTTAGTGAAGTAACCACTAGCACCCAGTTGAATTGCCATTTGTCTGTGTTTATCAGCACCGCGTGAGGTCAGCATAGCGATAGGTAAGTAATTCAGGCTGGAATCTTTTTGAATGCGTGATAGTAACTCCAGTCCGTCGCAACGGGGCATTTCAATATCACAGAATACAATATCGCAAGGTAGTCCAGAGCGCAGTTTATCCCAAGCTTCTTGACCATCACGGGCTTGTTCAACGCGATAGCCTGCTTTATTGAAGGTCAAAGATAACAATTCTCGAACTGTAATTGAGTCATCAACAATGAGTACAGTTGGATCAATTTTCTCAGCCGGAGCTTCTGTAACGCTGGGTGGAACTTTTTGCTGCCAAGAAGTACCGCCAGCATTTTTAGATATGCGTCCTTGGAAGATGTCGATAATTTCCAACACGTCAGCAATTGGCATAATTCGACCATCACCGAGAACGGTAGCACCTGCTACACCGATGGGTTTTGGTGCTGGCCCTTCAAATTGCTTAATTACAATTTCTTGTTCACTGAGTACCAAGTCAATTTGTAAAGCAATTAATGTATTACCCGATCGCACCACCACTACCGACACTGTATCATCATCCCTTGTACCGCCGTAAACATTACCGCGACTCAACTGGCGATTAAAAGATAACAGTTCTTTTAACGGACGGAAGGGTAAGACTGTATCTCGCCAAGAAATAAATGCTTGGCCATCAGCATTATGTTGAATATTTTTGGCGGGGATATCTAAAGTATCTTCCACACCGTCCATCGGGAAGGCAATTCGCGCTTTATCAGATACGCAACACAGGGCTTTACAAATACTTAAGGTGAGTGGTAGACGAATCGTGAATGTTGTACCTTTGCCAATGGCGGAATCTGTATTCACTGTCCCGCGAATTTCACTAATCTCGGAACGCACCACATCCATCCCTACGCCACGTCCCGAAATTTCATCGGCTTTATCTTTGATACTAAAGCCCGGTTGGAACAGCAAATCATACACTTCCATCCGCGAGATGCTTTTTGCTTGTTCTTTGGTAATCATCCCGACTCTTACAGCCTTAGCTTTGACTTTTTCTGAGTCGATACCTGCACCGTCATCACCCACAGAAATTACAGTTTGGTTTCCTTGGTGGAAGGCGCGAATGGTAATTTCACCCACTGGTGGTTTACCCGCAGCTTGACGTTCTTCGGGAGTTTCGATTCCATGCGCGATCGCATTATTCAACATGTGGGTGAGGGGATCGGTGAGATGATCTAAAATCATCTTGTCAATTAAAGTATCACCACCTTCAATCACCAACTCTATTTGTTTGCCGCATTTAATGGCGTTATCTCTTACACCACGCCGCAAACGGTCAACCGCCTGGGAAAATGGCACCATGCGGGCGCGGGTTAAACCTTCTTGCAATTGCGTTGTGACTTGGCGGAATTGTCTAGCAACACGTTCAGTTTCTTCGGTTACAAAGTCGATGTCACTCGCTGACTCTCGCACTCGTACAATCAATTCAATCATTTCCTGAGACAATGTGTGGAACGGCGTAAACCGATCCATTTCTAATTCGCTGAAACCTCGGTCAGTATCATGTTCTGAAGATTGGATTTGAGTTTCTCGTTTGTTGCGACTGGCTAAGAGAGAAGCTTCTAGGAGCGATCGCTCATATAATTCTTGCATTCTCGCGCCCACATCGGACAACTGCTGCACTTGAATTAACAAGTTATCTAGTGACTGTCGCAACCGTTCATGATCCTGTTCTAAGGTGTTGCGATTCACCACCAATTCTCCAACTAAATTACTCATGTCATCCAGTTGTTTAACTGGCACTTTCATTGTTTCTTCAAATCTGCGTCGTCCTCCTCCCGAACGGGGCGCTTTACCTGTGTTGGGTTTAATTTGTGATGTGTGGGCTATGGTGTTATCTGCTTCCGCCAGGAGTTTTTCTAAATCACTAAATTCATCGTCTAATTTTGGTGGAGCTGGTGTTGCGTTAGCAGAATTATGATTAGTTGTGGCAGGAAATTCTTGAATATTAGTGTGATGAATTTCTGGTGCAGGAGGTTGAGGCGTTTGCTTGTTGCCACCTAATAACGCTTCTAAAGCGGCAAAATCATCAGAGGCGATCGCTGCATCATGACTTGGTAATTCTTCACCTAATAAGGCTTCTAAATCCGCGAAGTCATCTTCTGCGGCTGATTCCTGATTTGTATTTTCTGGAGTGGCAATACTTTCTGCTGCTAATGGTTCAATAGTTGGTGTATCGGCTACAGTTTCAATAATTTCTAATAATAATTCTGGTGACTCGGTTGTTTCTCTTAATACATCAACAGCGACTGTCTCATTAATATTTTCATAAACTTCTAGCTTTAATCCTGTCTCTCCATTACTGGCAGATGGCATTTCATTGCTGGAAAATAAATCAAAATTATCGTTAACTGTTGGTTCTGTTGTCTCTGGTTGATTATTATCGGTTACGAATAAATCATCGAGTAAATTGTCAAAACTTGGCAGTTGGGAAAATTCAATAATTTCTGTTTCTGCTAGTAATCTGTCTAAATCTGGTTCTAATTCACTAATATCTGTAGCTAATAAATCATCTAATAAATTCAATTCTGTATCTTGATTAACCACTGGTTCTTGGGAAGATACTTCAGCAGGTTCCCCAAGACTCATATCGCCAAACAAATCAAAATCGGGACTATCGGAACTATCTAACTGAATATAAGTGCCATGAATTTTTACTTCTAAATCATCTAAAGTAATTGCTTCATTCTCTGCCGTTGTTTCTAGATCATCAAAAAGATTTAATTCTAATTCGCCAAAACTTTGAGCATCAACCACATCTGATTCTGGGGATTTTTCGGTAAATTCAGGTTTGACATCCAACGCCTCTGGTTCTTGGGCAAAGTTGCGAATTTCTGACGATGAGCCAGAGAGATCGCTCACAACAGGCGGCTTGATATTACCAAATAAATCATCCTCTTGGTCAACATCAAAATCTAATTCTGACTGGAGAAAAGTTAGTTCAAACTCATCTCGGTAATCGGTAATATTTGCCGAACTCGTATCTGAAAAATCAACAAAAATTTCCCCAGAAGCCGCCGCCGCAAATAAACTTTCTTCTAACGCCTTAGCAACATCTACTTCTAAACCATCTTCAAATTCTGAAGTTGTGTCTACTTCTGTGGGGGAATTCCAGAAGTTATGCAAATCATCTTCTGTCTGGGATAAATTTGTTGTGGCAGATGGACTCTCAAATAAATCCCCAATGCCTAATTCTGATGTGGGGATGAGGGTATTTTCTGCCCCTTCTGTAAATAAACCATCTAAAGATAAAGCATTTGGTTCGGAATTGGATAACTCAATTTCTGGATGATCAGTATTTATTTCGGCATTTTCCAGGAATAATTCATCTAAAATGTCTTGCTGGGTCGCCGATAACTCACTATTTGGATGCGTTGGATTTGCTGGTTGAGTAACTTCGCTCGTAGTTGAGTGTTGCGGCTCATCTCCAGTCAATGCTAATAATTCATCGACATCTGAATTACTAACGCTACTAAAATCTGGCTGAGTTTCTGGTGCTGTGGTTGGTACTGACGGTTCTTTTTCTAAGAAATGATCGCCAAATAACAATCCCAGGTCTTCACTCGTGTCGAGATTATTGCTTGATGAGTCCCCAGAGCCATGATCTAAAGACAGAAAATCAGCTAAATCACTATCATGATCTGCTGTGGGATTTTCAGTAATATCTATTTCTAAATCACTGATAGGATGAATCTCCAGAATTTCTTCTTGTTGCCAAGTTTCATCTAATTCTGGTGTCTCTCCTTCAAATAAATCCGCCAAAGTATTTAATTCTGCTAGTCCCACCTCTGGGCCGTGATGATCAATTCGCGCCACAGTCAATGATTCATCTTCGCCCTCACTAAACAGCAAATTAGCCCCATTCTCATCAGGAGGATTAATCGCTGCTTGGTCTGGATTCAGCTGTTCATTCAAATCTGTCAAGCTGATAACACTATCTGCTGGTTGGACACTGGCAATCAGTGAAACTTCCTCAGCAGTCGTGGTACTGATAATTGGAGTTTCTGTCTCGACTGGCGCTGCATTGTCCAATAAATCAAAGTCTAAAGAGAAAGACTCCAGTTCAGGAAAACTCAGCAGTGCTTCTAACTGCTGAGTAATCTTAATTTCAGAATCTCTACCTTGGAGAACTAATTCCTGAGCTTGTTTAATCTCAGTAATCACAATTTTGGCTAAAGTCAGATAAGTATTTTCACTATTACAAATTGCATTAGCCGCCGCTTGACATAAACTAGACCAGTTAGGCAGATTCCATCTTTGTCCGAGTTTTTCTAACTGGCTACAGCACTGCTGAAGATTTTGCCGTGATTCTGATGTTGCTTGTTGCTTAAACAGTTGCAACATTTGTCGGAGAGATTGCAGCACCTGGTTTTGAAATTCGCTCCAAGTATTTTCCGGTACGGGTAATACTGGTGCGGAAATTTGGGTTTCTTCTGTCGCTGCGGAAATATCCTCGCGCCGGAAAATCTCGGTCAGCGTACTGACAGTTTCGATATGGGCAGCTTGGATGATAGTATGACCATCTTCGGCTGCACCGCCTTTTTGTACCAACAAATCTAAATGTTCATTTAGCCATTTAAATACAGGTTCAGCTTCCGACATTAAATTATTGGCTGCTTCTTCGGAGAGTCCGTAAGGGCCACTCAAATGTTCTAATAAAGCTTTCAGAGTATCAGCTACACCCAAAAACAAAGACTCTAACTTTTCATCAACCCGCACCGGATGTTCTTTGAGAACTTTAAAGCAATCTTCTAGACGGTGAGATGTATGCTGGATACTGGTTAAACCCAGCATCGCTGCGCCGCCTTTTATAGAATGGGCTGCCCGAAAAACTTCATTGATCATTTCCGGGTCGTTCAAGGTACTTTGCAGATTTAGCAACCCCTGTTCAATGGTGTTCAGGTGGTCTCGCGCTTCTTCGATAAAGTAGCCTAAAATCCTCTGTTGTTGTTCCGGCAGCATAATTAAAGTTCTGAGTGCTGAGTGCTAAGTGCTGAGTCTGATGTTTTTTGTCTTTTGTCCTTTGTCCTTTGTCCTTTGTCTTTGCTAATGACTAATGACTAATGACTAATGACTACTTCGATTCCAATGTATCCACGCGGAAACGCTCAACAGAAGCGATTAAGTCACGGGACACACCCACTAGGTTTTGGAGTGCGCCAGAAACTCGTTGTGCTTCTTGGGAGGTTTCTTGGGCTGTAAGTTCTACTGATTGCATAACTTGAGCGACAGCACGGGAGGTTTCTGTTTGTTCTACGGTGTCGCTGGTAATTGAGCGCACAAGAATATCAATGCGGTTTGCTACTTGAATAATATTTTCGAGCGATCGCTTGGCTTCTTCTGCCAGCTTTGTGCCTTTAATTACCTGTTGTGTGCCTTCTTCCATTGCGGTCATTACTGAGCCAGTTTCACTTTGGATTTGCATCACAATCTGTTCAATTTCTTTCAAAGATTTTGCCGATTTATCTGCCAACTGGCGGACTTCATCAGCCACAATTGCAAATCCTCTTCCCGCTTCACCCGCCCTGGCTGCCTCAATACTGGCGTTGAGTGCCAGTAAGTTGGTACGGGAAGCAATTTGGGAAATTAACGCCACAATCTTAGAAATTTCTTGGGAAGATTCGGCTAAACGTTTTACTTTCCGGGTGGTTTCCGCTACAGTTTCCCGAATTTCTAAAATCCCCGCCACGGTGTTTTCTACCGCTTCTCCACCTTTGAGCGCAATGCTACTAGCATCACGGGCAACGGCTTCAGCTTCTCGCGCCGCTTCTGCCACCCGTTGAATTGAGTCAGTCATCACCTGCACAGAATTTAAGGTGACAGCTAACTCTTCGGCTTGGCGCAAAGCGTCACTGGATAAAGCACGGGCAAAGGTTTCGGAATTAGTCGCACCTTTGGTTACTTCCCGCGCCGCAACTTTTACCTGTTGGACGATATCACGCAAGTTTTGAATTGTCAGGTTAAAGGCATCCGCCACGGCACCAAGTACGTCTGCTGTCACCTCTGCCTGCACTGTCAAGTCACCTCTGGCTGCCCCTTCTACATCGTCCAGCAACCGAATTACTTGCCGTTGGAGGTTTTCTTTGGCTTCTTCTTGTTCATCAGCTTTGCGTTGGGCTTCATTGGTGGTAGTAAAAATTACCCGTGCCATTTCATTAAAGCCAGTAGCTAATAAACCTAATTCATCTTCGGAATATACGGAGGCTTGGACATTGAGATTGCCTTGGCGGACGGCATCAAACTGAGTTTGTAAATCCTTGGTGGTACGGCGAATTTGCTTGAGGGTGAGATTGCTCATAAAAGCAGCCGTGGCAAACCCCGAAATCCCAGCCGCCAGGGACATCGCCCAGCCTGTGTTACGAATGGATGCTCGCTGTTGAGGTTCAGAAAAAGAAGTCGCCCCAAAGCTGACCACAGCCACCACCATTGCTGAGAAAATTCCCACAGTCCCAGCTACTAAAAAAGGCTTCATATCCAAAGAAGCATTTTCTAGGGGGGCTAACCAGCCTTGCTCCACACTAGCTACTGGCTCTAATTTTGACACATCTGTTTGCGTAAATATCGGGACAGCTTCTTGCGACCCTGTAATGGTGAATAGTTCTTCATCGCGATCGCTACTACCATTATTCGGGATCGGTTCATTCGCCTTACTACGGGGACTGCTGTTGGTTTCCAATGGCCCAGAAAGTACCACATCTCCAAAGCTCATATCCGAGTCTGCTAAGTCAAATCCTGGAATATTACCCAAGTCGTCAAATTCATCAAAATCATCTAAAAACTCAATATTACTTTTAGAATTTTCACTACTGAGGGTACTGTTAGTATCCCCAGTGGTTCTAAATTCATCTGAGCCAAAGGCAGATTCAAAGGCTTCAAAATCAAAATTATCATCACCCTCAAACGAGTTGGTGTCTAAAGTTGTGCCAGCTTTTAAAGGAGGATTTTGCAAAGAAAAATCGTCGTTAACAGATGAGTTGGTATTGGTCGAATTTTCCGGAAATTCGATTTTCTCTAACCAATTACTTGGTTGGGGGGCAAAAACATTATCTTGATTGGTTTTTATGTCCACATCCGGGATATCTTCTGGCGATTTTGGTAAAGTTGCATCCAGAATACCCATTTTCGTGTCTAAACTTGCCATGCTTGGCTGAGAAGAATTTTCTGGGGAAACAACATCCTCAGCAGTATCTAAAATCTCACTTGTGAGTAAATTATCTGGCACAAACGGCGAATCAACACTGTTGCTATCAAAGGGTGAACTGGCTGAAGTGCCATTTGTCCCACTATCAAAGGGGTTATTAACAATGCCGGAATCATCTAAACTGATGACAGATATGTCTTCTTGCCAAAAAGCGGGTAAATCTAAGGCAATCTCTTCTTCTGGGCTGTGGTTGAGTTCGGCACTCTGGTCATCTAGACTGATGGCAAAAGGATCATTGATCACAGCAGGTGACTCTTCCACCGTTTTGTGCATGACAATGCTGTCTGTGGGAATATCAAATGGGTTCGACGATGATGGAGGTTCTGCCAAACTATCGAAATTCAAACTTTGGCTGTCTAAATTAGCAAATGCGCCTAAGTCTTGTAAGTCTGATGTATCCATATCTGAATCTGAGGGATCACCAATCCCTGTAATCCCAGTCAGACTAATTGACTCCAGTGACTCATCAATCTCACTCGGAATAGCTTGTTCTTCCAGTGGTTGTAAATATTGATTGATATTCTCTAGACCATTTTTGGCAAAACTAATGATTTCGGGATCATCAGTCAACTTTAATACTTTTTGATACTCGGCTTTAGCAACATCGTACTGCTGCAAAACATAGTAGACGTGACCCCTCAATAAGTGGCAGTTAGGGTCATCTGGTACATTTTGTACTACCTGATCAACCAAGGTAGCAGCGAATTCATAGTCTTGTTCCGCATAGGCTGTACAAGCCTGCTGATATGTTTCTAGATAATCATCTATTGTTGCTGCCATTTGCTCCCTCCCAATATCATCCTGCCCACCTTGCACTCCGCACAATTGCCGTTTGATCAAGTAATCTTAGAAACTGGTTGCTTTTAGCACCTAATGACCACTCGCCACGTAAAAAGGGAGCCATCGTATCTGGTAGATTTGTTGGTGGCATCAGATGTTGTACATCTAGCCAATCCATACCGCCGACTTCATCGACTGCTAAACCGACTATTGTTTCCTGCTCCTCAATAGCAATTACTGGAATTTCTGCTCTATCAGTATTTAGCGCAGTACCTTCGCCCAGAAATTGACCCAAATCTGCCACCCAAATTACTCGACCTCGTAAATTTAGAGTACCCAAAAGTAAAGGAGAAGCATTAGGAATTGGGGTAATTCTATCAGGGCTTAATTCTAAGACTTCTCGAATACCAGTCGCTGGTAGGGCAAACTCCTGATGCGAGGGAATATAAAAACGCAAATGTAACTCACCTTCAGGACTTTCTACTTGTAATTCTGGGCGGAAGTGGTCTTGACCAGTGCCACCTAAAAAGTCCGGTTTGCTCACCATATAATTTTCATCCTTATCCTCGCAGGAGTTGTTTGACTGTTCCTACCAACTCTGTTGGTTGAAACGGTTTGGCGATATAAGCATCCGCCCCCTGTTTCATTCCCCAGTAGCGGTCAAATTCTTCGCCTTTAGAAGAACACATAACTACAGGGACATTTTGGGTTTTTGGGTCAGATTTTAACCGCCGACACACTTCGTAGCCGTTCATCCGTGGCATGACAATATCCAATACCACCAAGTCTGGCGGAGCGGTTTGAATGGCCTCCAACGCTTCTACTCCGTCACTGGCATAAGTAACTGTTAAACCAGTGGCTTTCAGGAGGTCAATAATCATCTCCCTCTGTGCGAGACTGTCTTCCACAATCAGAACTGTACTCATAAATGTTTATCTACCTCCTGATGTAGACGTTCCTTTTTGGAACATTCCCTGACTCCCCGTTAAAATTACTTGTATAAATTTATGCTATTATTTCACTAATTGACTAGATAATAATTCGGCATGGGGTTAGTTGATTCTGTGATAACATTTTTTACCCCATCTTTTATAGAATCAACAAGTCTTCTATTTCTTTGGTGTTCCCATAAAAGACTTGTAATTAACATATTTCTCCATAAGCATAAGTAATTCTGAATCATCAAATGGTTTTGTGAGATAGTCTGTCGCTCCCACCATTCTGGCTCTGACGCGATCGATAAAGCCATCTTTGCCGGTGAGCATAATAATTGGTACTAAGCGAAATGCTGTCGAATGACGCAGCATACTGCAAATCTCGTAACCATCAAGTTCTGGCATAGCGATGTCACATAAAATTAAATCTGGTCGGAGTTGAAATACTAGTCCCAGGGCTTCTAAGGGCTGAGTTAGGGCGATCGCTTCATAACCATGTAACTTTAAAATTGACTCCACAGCCTCACAAATCGTCGTTGTATCATCAATGCAAACAATCCTCGGACGATGGTTTTCTTCCCCTGACTCTGGTATCGATGTCTGGAAATGATTTGTCGCTGCATCCACTAGTTGTAACCAACCTTGCTGCACATAAGGATATATCGCCTTCGCAATTGTCAATAAATCTCGATTCAGGTAACGCGCTAGTTGTCGCAGCGATGTTTTGCCATCCGCCCAATGCTGTAGTTTATTCACTGTTGCTTCTGGTAGGGAGGATCGCAATTCTACTGTATCAACTAATACTGGTAATTGCTCCGGTGATTGAATTTGTGGGTATAGGCGCTTCCATTCCTGGACTTGTTTGGTAATTCTGGCGACCAAGGGCGCAATTTCTAAACTTGTGAGTTGTGGTGCGAGGGCTGCCCCTTGACGAAAAATAAAATTACCTTGGTGTAAACTCAACAAATCAAACAGAGTTTCTTGTACGAGGCGCTGAATAATACTGTGAGCTATCTTGGGGCTAATTATATTTCGCTCTAATAATGTCCATAAATATCCATACTCTGGGACATTTTGGGTGGCTAGTGATGTATTGTGCTTTTGATCTAGTCCTGTCTCAACTCGGTAATGGCGTAAATAATCGTCAATCCGCGATAAATTACTATCGCCCGCTTGACAATAGATAATTTGACCATTGAGAAAAAAGACAAACCATGATTGTTTTCTGGGATTTTTGCTATGGCGATGTCTGATTGTCTCATCTAGGTTGAGATGATCTTGCTTGTGAAAGCCAGCTTCCACTAAAAGTTGCCCAGTTCGCTGGCCTAACTCAATCAATTGCAAAATACTGCGAATATCAATTTCATTCAAATTTCCCTGCATTTAGCGCCACGCAACTCCTTGTTATCTTCTTGACTTAAGTTTGCCCAGCAATTTTTGCTAGATTTCTCATAAGTAAAGTAAATTATTACTCACCAACATTCGCCATCTTATTTCTCCAACAACTAATGTCTATCAGGAGATACATTTAGCCATAAACCGTAAATTTTCGTAATACTGCTTGATAAACTTAGTAATCACACGGAAGTCATGATTACTATCACCAGTACAAAATATAAAGGCGTGACTCAATCGCTTTGATGAAATCTGAGGATGTGAATTTTCACGTCTATCAATAGTCTTGTCTATATTTTTTCCTACACCACGGTGAAATTAAGACAAACTCACATAAGCATCTTAGGTATATATAACAACACGGACATTAAGTACGCAAAAGGACGAACGGTGTGCTGTATTTAGCAGAAGTACAAAAGCAGAAGGGCGGCTTACTTAGTGGTGGTTCTAAAACCGAACTAAAACTGCTAGCTTGTCAGCGAACCGACCAGAATTGGAGTACTGTGTCGGAAGAGGTGATTACCGCAGAAGAAGCCAGCAAATTAAACGATGGTGCATTAGTGCTAGTTGAACTGAATCCGAATCGCCAAGTGCAAAGGATTCAAGAAGCGGGACGGCCATTGGTCAATATATTGCAAAATTTTTCGCGGCAGCTAGAAAAATTTAAACTCAAGGAAGATGAGATTGATCAGTGGAAGCAGTCGCTAACATTTCAGGCGCAGGAAATGAATCGCCGCGAAATGGAAATGGAAGCACGCTTAGAACAGTTGCAACAACTGGAAGATGACTGTCAACGTCTAGATGAGCAGAAACAGGAAATTGACTCATCCCGTGAGGAAATTGAAAAGTTACAAGCGGAAATTGAGCGAAACCGCCAAGAATTAGAAGGTGCTTGGGAGCATCTACGCGGTGAACAGCGTCGCTTAGAAGAACGACAAGCCGAGTTCAAACAAGGTAATGTTTTAGATGAAGAACAAAGTCGGGTGATGAGTGATTTATTGAATCGCTTATCTAGCCGATTTGCTCCGACAGAAACTGTCAGAGAACATCTGCATTTAGCGTTTGAATTAATTGAACAGCAGCAAGCAACTTTAAATCCCCATTGGGAAAAGTTAGAACAGCAAAAAACATTAGCCAACCAACAGCAAGAAGAAGTTGAGCGTCTGGCACAAACTGTCAGCGATCGCCAAAACGAATGGCAACAAGCACATAATTCTTTAGAACAGCAAACGGCTCAATTAAAAATTAACTTAGCTACCATTACCAGTAAGCAAGAATATGCTCGGATAGTCAAAGAGCAGTTGCAATCTCAAGACGATTTATATCAAAAAATTAATTCTCTATCTGCTAGTTCTGGTGATATTTCTGGCAATAAAATTGATATAGAAGCATTAGAAAAAATGCCGTTAGATGAACTACAAAAAATAGTTCAAGATTTAGCGAAAAAATTAGAAATTGACTCTAGCTTTGTCCAAGAACAAGAACAAGAACTGCAATATAAACAAGCAGATATTACTGAATTAGAAAATAAACTCACTCAAGCTTCTGACCAGGATCATATCAATTTAGAAATGGAACTGGCAGATGAAAAAGACCATTATCAAATGCTCAATAAAACTTTAGAAGGTCAACGCCGGAGTTTATTGCAGCGTGATAAGGCTCTGAAGCAACATCAAAATGTATTACTCCGCCGCCAAGGACAACCAGTCCCCAACGTCGAAGAAGAAAACACAATTGATTTTGCGCCAATTTTGTTGCAAATTGATGGCCAGCGACAACAACAATCCCAGGTATTACAACAACTGGAACAAGAAATTGAGCAGATGCGGTCTGCAATTGAGCTTGACCAAGGGATGATTGATAACCAAAATCATGACTTGTCCCAAAAACAACAAGAAATCAAAAATCTCGAAGCTAATTTACAATCTTTGCGAACAGCAGTGGCTGAATCCTGGGCGCGAGTGAATTTATATCAAGAAGCCTTACGACCAATTCAAGATTCTTTGGATGGTTTGCGCCAAAAACTGCAAGGAATTAATGATTCATTGGCGCAAGTCCAAGAAGTAAGTGATTATCAACTACAAACTATTAGTGAAATGCGTCAGACTTTGCAAAATATGACATCTCAGCCGGAATTAATCGCGTCTTGAGCAGTCTGAAGTGTGAAGGCTGAAATAATGACTAATGTGAATGATAGAGGTCTGCAAGTTCTGCTAATCCAGAATCACGAGTCACAATCGGAGTGTAACCGAGTTCTTCTTGTGCTTTACGATCTGTAAAGGTCAATTCCTGCCCAATCAGCCGAACCATTGTACGAGTAATCGGCGGAATACCTGTACGCCTCGTTATTCTCCAAATCGCTTCCATGAATCCAGCGATATTCCATGCAACCCATCTCGGAATGCTTAAGCTCCCCGGTTTGACTCCAGCAATTTGTAGCAATGTTGTGATCCATCTGCGAAACTGTACGACATCGCCATCGCTTAGGAAGTAAGCTTGTCCACCGGGACTCCGTTCTGCTGCTAGAATTGCCCCATAACAGACATTCATCACATGAGTTGTCATATATGAATAGTTGCCCTGATCAATCCAAATGAATTGTCCAGTTTTTACTGCCGTTACGAGTTGAGGCAGTACGTGATCCCCATTACCCCAAATCCACGACGGACGCACTACGGCGGTTCTGAATCCAGGTCGGTTTGCTGCAATAACTCTTTGTTCTGCAAGGCTTTTAGTGGCAATGTATGGAGAAAATTTAGGTTGCTGAAGTGGATAAGATTCATCAATCTCAGATAAAGACTGATGATCGAACACGGAAGCCGCAGCACCAATTTGAACAAAGCAAGAGACATTTGCTGCTTGTGCGGCAGCCAATGTACACTCAGTCCCAATAACATTGGTTTCGTAGAAGGCTTGATATTTCCCCCAAATGCTTAAGAAACCTGCAATATGGAACACAATGTCACAACCTTGCATTCCTAGAGTCATGGCTTGTTCGTCCAGCAAATCGCCGCGAACTGCCTTAGCACCCAATTGAGTTACTTGCTTGGCAGCTTGTTCGGATCGAGCTAAAGCAATAACCTCCTCTTGGCGATCGCGCAACATCTGAATCATACAGCGACCGACAAACCCAGAACCACCTGTGACAAAAACTTTCATAGTATTTCGTTGCCTCTCAAACACCAAAGAAAAAAATGCCAGAGCGTTCAATATGGTTTCGTCTCTAGCTTAAACTTGGGAGTATATTTATTACTACTAGGACTTACGCAAAAACCCTCTCGAATCCTCTTAACTTCGTGTCCTACCCTGCGGGAAGCCGCTACCGCGTCTATGCGCCCTTTGTGGTTCGTTTTTTCATGATTCTGCGTAAGTCCTGACTACTAAAATCCAGTTTTATACTTCACGCTTCATACTTTATCAAAATCCAATCGCCTTGGACTTGAGCGATCGCACCACCAGGAAAGGGATCGGTTTGGGAACGGTTCGGGGCGATAATTAAAGCCGTTAATTTTTCAATATGCTCAAAATTAGGTGCGTCGGGTAAGATTTTTAATAATATCTGTCGCATCACCCGCCGTTGTAAAGCTATTGGTGCTTTCTGTAATACGCGACGATTAAGTTTTACAATATCCCCACTCCCCACTCCCCACTCCCTACTCCCCATAGTGGCTGCTTCCCGTAATTGCTGGGCTGCTTGTTCTAAATACGCGACATCCGCTTGCAAAAGTTCTGCTGTTTGGGCTAAAGCTGATTCGACTTTGGGGTTAAAGTTGGTTTGTAAATAGGGAATTAATTCTTGGCGGATGCGATTGCGTGAATATTCGATATCTTGATTGGTAGAATCTTCCCAAATAGGTAATTGAAAATCTTGGCAAAATTGCCCTGTTTGTTGACGAGTAATTTCCAATAGTGGACGAATTAAAACAACTTTTTCTGATAACGGACGTTGCCAAGTTAAAGCTTGTAAACCATCAGCGCCAGTACCACGCATTAAATTGTACAGCAGGGTTTCAGCGCGATCGCTGGCTGTGTGTCCAGTGACGATATATTGGTAATTATATTTTTGGGCGATCGCATTTAAAACTTGATATCGCCAATCACGCGCCGCCGCTTCACTATTTACAGGTTCTTTGGCAGTTTCTAAATAAAAATCCACACCCCAATTTTTCGCCAAATTTTCTACATGATTCGCATTTGCTTGTGAATCATCCCGCCAGCGATGATCGCAATGAGCAATACCGATATGCCATGACCATTTAGGTTGTAAATCTAAGAGTAATTTAATTAAACATAGAGAATCTTGTCCACCAGAAACCGCGACTAATAGCCGTTCCTGATGTTTAAATAAATAACGCGATTTAATTGTGCGATGAATTTTGGCGTGTAAGGGAGTCCATACCATTTTGAATTATTAACCGCAGATGCACACGGACGGACGCAGATAATTGATAATTTTATCCGCGTGCATCTGTCTTGAAAAGTTTGCTCAAGTCGGCAGAGCCGCCCACGCAACTTTTCGCTGCGTACATCTGCGGTTTCAAAACATAGAATCTATTCACAAAATATCAAATATATATGTTAGGACAATTTTAAAGCTTGAATACAAGGAATGGTAAGACTTTTTCTCCTGCCTGATTGGTGAGCGAACTTGTACTGAGCGCAGTCGAAGTAGCCAAACCACTGCCTTCTGCTATAATTTCACCCCTCTCCACTTATGAAGAGGGGCTAAAGCTATTAAAAAAACCAACCGTACGAATGTAAACCTTTGCCTAAAAGATTCACACCCAGATAACAAATCCAAACGACAACAAAGCCACTGGCGGCTAAAATTGCGGGGCGACGACCTTGCCAACCACGGGTAATTCTAGCGTGGAGGTAAGCTGCAAAAACTAACCAAGTAATTAACGCCCAAGTTTCTTTCGGGTCCCAACTCCAGTAAGAACCCCAAGCTTCATTCGCCCAAACTCCGCCAGCGATAATCCCAATTGTCAGCAGGGGAAAGCCTAAGCCAATGATGCGATAGCTAATATTATCTAGGGTGTCGGCAAGACTGAGACGCTGGGGTGAAAGAACTGCGGCGGTTGCTGTAGCTTCTGATGGTGCAGTTGTGACCAAGTTTAAAACGGCGGTGTTACCGTTGTTAGTATTGGTTTCAAACCGACGAGCAGAACCGTTATTTTCAGCTAGATTTGTTGCTGGTTGAGTAACTAATTCACCGGCTTTGTGTAGGCGATAACCATTACTGCGGTAGCCACCAGTACCAACAGAACTACCTTGTAACTCGATTTTTTGACCGCGTGTTACAACCAGAAAAGCGATCGCTAATATTGAACCTACCATTAATGCAGAGTAGCTCAACATCATCACGCTAACGTGCATCATCAGCCAGTTAGACTTTAATGCAGGCACTAATGGTTCTGCTGCTTGCATTGTTGAGGGTAAAGTCAAGGCCGCAAAGGCAGTTATCCCCATTGCCACAGGTGTAGTAAAAACCCCCACTAAGCGGCTTCGGGTGCCATTTTCCGCAATTAAATGAACTGCTGTAATTCCCCAAGTCAAAAAGAACAGTGATTCATACAAGTTACTCAGGGGAAAATAACCTGCTTCTATCCATCTTGCGCCTAAAAGGGTGGCGATACACAAATTAGCGATCGCCATTCCAGCTGTTCCTAAAGCGCCCAATGCTGGTAGCTTGGGAAAAGCTGCACCTCCCCAGTAAACCAACATGGTGAGGAATAACACCGCAAAGGAGGCATTATCTAGCCAGTTCTGGAGTCCAACCAGATTCATACAGTATTCTCCACCGTTATTGCTTAAAGTTGCGATTCTAACTATTTTGATCCTAACTTGAGTTTAATTAGAGACTCAGCGTAGATAGAATAAATTAATGTCGTAATTATTAATCAGCTCGCATAATCAAGATTACGAATTTCTGTGTCTCAATCTCCGTTCTTCACTTCGATTGGCTCTGTGACATCAGCGTATTACTTACCCTACGGAAACTTGGTCAACTTCTTCCACAGTTGCTGATTCTGATGCAGAGGTTGGTAATGGTTCTTTCGTTTCTGGTAAAGCAACTTCAATATCAGCACCATTGATAATCACACCCAGTAGCCCCAATTCAGCTTCTTGTAATTGATCGATTGCTTCACCTAACAAACTTTCTTGTGTATAGTTCGGTCGGGCGACCATGACTATACCATCACTGTAGGGTTGAATCAACAAAGGATCATTGGAATAACTTAAAGGACTAGTATCTAAAATCACTAAATCATAACGCTCACGGGCATCTTCCATCAGCCGCCGCATTTCGCTAGATTCGATGATAGCTGGAGATTGACGAACAGGGCCAGGACTAGGAATAATGTATAAATTTTCTATATCTGGTACTAAGCGAATACAATCACTCAAGCTGGCATAGTAACGCAAAGGTTCAATAGTCGCGTCGGGGTCGAGATTAACTTTTAGGGATGCAGCTCGCGAAGGCGATCGCAAATCAGTTTCAATAATCAAAGTACGTTTCCCCGCACGAGCGCAAGCCACACCCAAATTGTAAGCACTCACGGTTTTGCCTTCTTGAGCGCCAGTACTAGCAATGAGGAGTATTTTTACATCTTTACCAGCCAAACGGCGTAAATTACTGCGGAATTTTTCATAAAACTCTAAATAGGGCGAATCGGGTGAAAATACTACTGGTACTGTGTCTGGAGGTAAATTCTCCACTGACATTAAAGGTATTTCGCCCAGTAACACCACCTCTCGTTGTTTGAGGCTGTCGCGGATATCTTCTTGAGTTTTGAATGTCCCTTCTAAAGCACCCAGTAAAAATATCACACCACCACCCACCAACAAGCCCAAGAAACCACCAACCCCTAGAGTAGCTGGTACGCTTTTGGCTTTCGTGGGTTCGGGAATAATCAATGGTGAGCGGGCAATAGTTAAGCTACTAACAGTTTCTGCCTCGGCGGTTTTAGAATCAGTAAGTTTGGCTTGCATTTGGTCATAAACCGCTTTTTTCAAGGCAACTTCCTGTTCTAAGCGCGATCGCTCTAATTGTTTGTTGGGTATTAAAGAATACTCCTGCCTGAGTCTGACTTCCTCGCGGATTTGCTGTGCCAACTGTTGTTGTAGAGTATCGCGTTGGGTTTGCAAAGTCACCATTTGATTCGCTAACCCTTGTCTGGCTGGGTCTAAATTACTTTGAGCGCGAATCCCGGAAATATTTCCCGCCAACGGTGCAGCCGCGCCACCGCCACCAATCACTTCATTAGCACGTTGTTGGATTAATTGTTCAGTGGCTTCTTTTTGGCGATACAACTGAATCATCGTTGGATGTTCAGGGCGTAAATCTTTCCGCAGCAAAGCGATTTGCGATTCTGTTTGATATAGCTGTGTTCGCAAATTGGTCAAAATTGGGTCAGCACTCAAAGCTGAGGAAACATAAGCTTGATTGACATCTAAACCTAACTTGGTGCGTAAACTGAGAATTTGAGCGTCAATCCCCGCAATATTTAATTGAATCTGTCGCTGTTGATTTTGACTGTTAGTAATTGCTGCTAATAAACTACCATTTTCTGCTGATAATATTGCTGGACGCTCCCGGCGATCGTATTGTTCTAATCTTTTCTCCGCCGTTTGTAATTCTGCTTTCGCCTGGGGTATGCGTTCTTCAATTTTTTGAATAATTGCTCTTAATCGCCCTGTATTAATCTCGCCACTCAGCTTGATCATTGCTTGCATCAATTCCTGAAGCACCTCTTGAGCGCGTTTCGGATCAGTATCTTTATATTTCAGATCAATCACTGTCGATACAGCTTCTCCCGCCTTAGCAGCTTTTTCGGGTAACTTCAAAGCCACATTTGTACCAAGAGTTTTGGGCTTAACATTAACCTTGGTTGCAACTGCTTCAATAATTTGATCTGACAGTAAAGCCCCCTCACTTAAGTCTTGTCCTTGCTGCTGGATTTCATTTCCCGTCAGCGAAAATGAAACCGGTGGACGATTATAAGTCAGTGCTGCATTTGCTATGTAACTTATTGGTGGATCTGGTTGTACCGCCACCACTGTTGACCCGACAACCACTAGCCCAAAACCAGCTAGTCCAATCCACTTGTACTTCTCGAAGGCAATTAGATAGCGTTTAACAATTGGTGGGGTCATAGCAGAGACACATAGAAATAAGCGAGAGAATGGTGGTCAAGAATGATTTACCAAGCCAGAGATGTTTTAATTTGAGCCACCGCCAAAAAATTGGAAGAAGCGGATAAAACTTTGAACATCAAAGAACGGCCGAGTAATTGTACTAAAGATATTGGTGATTCTCGTAATCAAGTTGCGACCAACAACAATAACATCATTATCTTGTAACGGGACATTTTGAGATATATCACCAGAAAGTGCTTTTTTGGCATCAAGCCTTTGCGTAACTGCGCGGCCCCGTTCTGGATCGAATCGAATTAAAGCAATATCTCGGAGGTTTGCTGTATCTAAATTAATTCCCCCCAAAGCATCTACAAAAGTACTGCCATTTGGTAGGGTTTGTGTCACCAGTCCTCCAGCAGCGTAGTTTAACAACCGGACACGAATTTGTGGTACAGCTAAAGATGAACGAGCAATTAAATTGCGATCATAACCATCATCATTACCCACCTCCCGACGGGGGATAATCACTGCATCGCCATCTTGCAAGCGTAAATTCGGCACGGAAGCACCATTTTGCAATGCAGCATACAAATCAATATTTTGCGAAATCACAGAACCATCCATTAATGTCCGCCGTACTTGCACTTGACGCAGATCAGCACCCATTGTAGAACCACCAGCTATCAGTAAAGCATCAGCAACTCTTGGGGTTGCAGAGGTGACAGAATAAATACCTGGGCGAAAAACTTCACCACTAATCGTAATTTGTACAGGTCTTGTGGCAGATAGAGATACAGAAATCATCGGATCAACCATAACCCGACTTAAACTTAAGCGAATTTTTTCTTGAGCTTCTGCTAAACTCAAACCTTGTATAGATAATATTCCCACTTGTGGTACAACAATATTGCCTTCAGGACTAATTGGAGCTTGAAAACTCAAATCCGGGCGTAGAACCTTCAAAGACAAAACCACTACAGGATTAATAACATAACGATTGAATGACAAGCGAATTTTTTCTTGAGCTTCTTGTAAAGTCAAATTTTGTAGTGTTACAGTGCCGAGCAAGGGTGCGGCAATATTACCTTCTGGATTAATAGAAGCTTCAAAACTTAAATCTGGGAAGCGTTGAACTATCACACTAATAGAATCTCCCGGCCCCAAGCGATAAGCACCAGAAGGACGTTGAAACGTCACATTAATTACATCTCCCGGCCCTAAAAGGTAACGGTTGAGTTGGGGAGAAGCCGCGCCACTTTCATTGGGAAATGTACTATCAGCATTTGGAGGCGGTGCGGGAGGTTGTAGTGGTGATTCTTCTTGGGCAGGATTTTCGGGTGGTAGTACAGGTAATTGCCCTGGTGATGTTGTGGGAGATGGTAAAGATTGAGCCACAACAGGTTGAACAGAATTTGTCAGCCAAACACCTGCCTGAAAACTCACAAAACATAAAGTGCTAAATGCACGTACATAAGGATGGGAAACTATAAGCATCGGTGCGGTCAAACTGTATTGAGAATTAATTCTACCGAGTCGTTATTTTAGGTTGAAAGTAACTTGTATATTTGTTTTGAGTTGCAGAATTGATTATAGATAAGAGGCAAATTTTTAACTTGCCACTCTGGGAAATTGATGGATCAAAGATAACAGGTTTTCCACATTCTTTAGTTAAGTTCACATAGTTACAACCCAAATTACTTCTCAACTGGCTATAGCAATCCTAAATGATGGATTAACATCTCTCGGACTTGAAAATGCTGAGTGCTGAGTGCTGAGTAAAAATGCTAGTCCCACTTTCATGCTTGGCTATGAAACAAGTTTCATCGGGACTGCCTTGTCTCTTTTGTTCATGTATCATCTAGGATTACTAGATAAAGCATTTGCCATTAATCTAGTTTGCACCGTTTCACCCAAAGATTGAGCTAGTGAATTGGTAGTTTCTATGTTACCCAAAGGCTCAATCGGTATCATTATACTCACTGCTACCCAGGGATTTCGGCGTTTCTGCAACTGTGCCAATTGATCTTTAACAAACCAGTGCAAAGGTGATGGGTTGCCACCATTGGGGAAAGCATACCACTGTAAAACAGCAAAGGTATCTTGTTGCGTGGAAACGCGGAAAAATCTCGCTTTTACCAACGCATCAGCAGTAGAACTAGCAGTTTGGGACGGTTTCACCGAAAATTCCAGAGAACGTTCTTGGGCTATATCCCATTTTCCCCAGCGCAACCTACCCCAGCCGTTAATCTCCGTCCATTCCACTTCCGGTTGATCCTTCGGGCCGTTTTGTGGCAGTAATAGCAAAATCACCTGAGTGGGTGGACTTGCTTGTTTGAGAACTTGCAATGACCATTTATGTTCGCCTACTTGTTGTTCGGCTTGTTGAGTTGTTTCCCAGCCAGGAATGGTTAATCCGGTTTTACGTATTTTTTTTAATTCCTTGAGGGTGGTGACAGGTGGCGGCTGTTTCCATTCCCAGCGCCCTTTTAAGTAGCTGGGAACTGCGCCCATTGCCAAGAGCAGCAGCAACAATACCAGAGGTATTATATAAGTCACCTGTTTTTCTTTGAGAACCTTGGAAAAGGAAATCATCAGTAAAATTTGCAAGATTTACGCAAGATTTTACTGAATAATTGGTACTCTGAGTTCAGTAAAAGTAGCATTTATTAGTTCTGCTCTTCTATTGGTTCTGCAATTTCTGGATCTGCTAACAAATTGTTGTTCATCCAGTTCAGTAATGGTACGAGTAATAACAGCATACAAGCAGAATACAGATCACCGCCCCAACTATCATGCAACCATTTAAATGCGGCTTCGTTACCTGTGCCGTGAAAGTAACTGAGGAAGGTGTTCCGAATAATATTGGCGGTAACGCTAATGGCTACAGAAATACACATAAACCAAACACTAATGCGTCGGGAAACCAAAGCACCAGTCCAATACAGCAGCATTAAGCTGACGTAGAGAGTTGTAAACAACATTTTTAGCCCTGCACAATAGGGCGCTACTTCCACAATGCGTCCACCAACGTAAATATTGATTTCATCAACGGTGACTTGCATCCCAATTTGATTGAGTATGAATCCGGCTGTGCCAGCGATAAAGCTTTGTAGGGGTAAGGTGTAGGGAACTAATAAATAAGGTACAAAAGTGGGGGTTGCTAAAAATATCAATACCAACGGAAAGCCTTGTAAGCGCACACCTGCCACACCTTTAAACCACAGGCACAATCCTGTCAGAATAATTGGCAAAGATAGGTTAACCCAATCAGCAATTCCGCTTAGATAAAATACGCCGCCGATTAACAGTAAAAAAGCACCCAAGGGATGAGTGCTATCTGGTAAGCGTTGCCATTGTTTGCGGTTTAACCAACTCAAATAAGCAGCAAATGGCAGACCGATTATTCCATGACTAAAATATTCGTGTTCGATGCTGATAGTTTTGTGTAGCCAACCATCTAGCCAATGAAGCAACAAGGGTGTGTATAGTAATGCTAATACACCTAAAATTGCGATGCTCAGTATTTGTTGAGTGCTTCTAATTTGAATGTGTTGTGGAAGTGCCATGATTTTAAAGTGTTGAAGAATTCAGAACTCAGGAGTCAAAAGAGCATCAGATGATAAATTTAGTCTCTGGGATGAATTTCATTATGCCCACAGATTAAAGTCTGGGGCTACACAATCGAAGTCCGCCTGCGCGGACTAACCTCAAATAAATACTTTGGAAACCGCGCAGATGGTTATTGAGCTTGCCGAAATGTGGTCACTCTCCGGCAGTAACTCCTGAATTCTTGGTTGTTAGACGGATAACAACTGTTGTTGTTCGCCACTCATGATTGATGTAATCTCTGCCACGACTTCTTGAATTTGGCTACTATTTAAACCAGGATACATGGGTAGAGATAATATTTGTTTGGCTAGTTTTTCAGAGTGGGGGAAATCTCCTGGTTGATAGCCCAGGTAGGTGAATGCTGGTTGGAGATGGCAAGGAATTGGGTAGTGAATTCCAGTTTGAATACCGACGGCTGAGAGTTTGTCTTGAATTTGCTGGCGGCGTTCTGGTGAGGTAGGATCATCCACTTTAATGACGTAGAGGTGATAGACGTGTCCTGCGCCGCTTTGATTTTGGATGGGGATAATGCCAGCAGATGCTAAGGGGGCTAATTGAGTATCGTACTGTTGGGCGATGGCGTTGCGATCGCTATTCCATTGTTGTAAATAAGGTAATTTTGCCAGCAACACTGCTGCTTGTAAGGTATCTAGGCGACTATTTGTCCCTGGTTCCACATGCACATATTTTTGGGCTGCACCGTAATTGCGTAAGCGCACCATTTTTTGGGCAATTTCTGGATCTTTGGTAATTAACATTCCACCATCACCAAAAGCCCCTAAATTTTTACTGGGATAAAAGCTAAAAGCGGCGGCTGTCCCCACAGAACCAGCCCGATAACCTTCGCGTTCAGCTAAGTGCGCTTGGGCGGCATCTTCAAAAATTAATAGTTTGTATGTAGCGGCAAAATCTAATAATTGTTTTGGCGATACCATCTGCCCATACAAATGTACAGGAATAATAGCTTTTGTCTGGGCGGTAACTACTTTCGCTGCTGCGGCTAAATCAATTAAGGCTGTATCGGGGTCACAATCAACTAAAATTGGTTTTGCGCCAACCCGTAACACTCCAATTAATGTGGCAACAAAAGTATTGGCTGGCAAAATTACTTCATCGCCCACACCAATATTACAAGCTTGTAAACCAAGAGCGATCGCATCTGTTCCAGAGGCTACACCCACACCATATTCTGAATTAGATGCTGCGGCAAAAGCTGTCTCAAAATCTGCCAATGCCTTACCTAAAACAAAATCTCCCCGATTTAATACACTATTAATTGCTTGTTCTAATTGATTTTGAATTGGTTGATGTTGTAAATTTAAATCAACAAAAGGGACTCTCACAACCATTTTATTCATTGATAATTGCGCCTCAAACTTTAGGTGTAAAACTTGCGAGTAAATCTGTGTAAACTGATTGTTTAACCATAAACTTTAAACAAATCAGATTTGTAAAACATAAGTAAACCTTTGATAAAATTTACTCTTGAATATAATTTTTCCTGCCATAAAATCCATGAATAACAAACATAAAAGCCTGATACTAATTTTGGTTACTGACGAATTTATATTGCTGGAAAAGTAGATTTTTATCATTTGTTAAATACTAGAATAATCTGTATTTTCTGCTCACAAACATCAAAATACTTCCTTAAATACGATTAAGTTAATTTAACAGTATTTATACGTAAAAAATATTTGAGATATAAACAATGTTTGCGTAAGTACGGCAGAAAACCTCATTTTTGCCCTATGTATAAAGTTACTACAGAGAAAATACTTTTATACCAATCTTAGAATTATATTACCCAAGTCAAGTTAAAAACTAACGTTGTCTGATATCAAAACCTTGAGTAATCGTGACATCCTCTTATTTATCCGTAATTTCCACAGTTATATAAAATTTCTATGCAATTATTGTTTGTCGAGGGCAAAATTGGGGAATGCTTAACAATAGGAAATCATAACCCGGCAACAGTGGTTATATATATTACAATATCGACGAATTATCAAGGTAGCGGTGGCAATGGTAGAGCCTGAAAATAACTTATTTGCTCTTAAGGATGGTTGGGCTTCTCAAGAAACAAGAGAACAACAGCGCCTCACAGTGCTGTCAGAACTTGGTTTGCGACAACCCGAAACAATACCAGTTTTTGAGGAAGCTACTCAAACGGCTGCCCATTTTTTGGAAGCACCAATTTCCATATTGGGATTTGTAGATCAGGAACGTCACTGGTTTAAGTCAGCAGTAGGTTTATCCAGACTGGGATTAATGAATCATTTGGCGCAAAACCGTCAGTTATTGCGCCGAGAATCTTTCTGTACCCAAGTCGTGGAAACTTGCAGAGAACTAGTCATTAACGACACTCATAAATATAGTAGTAATACTATTGTTACTAGTAAATTAGTACAAGAATATGGCATTCGCGCCTACTTGGGAGTGCCATTAATTGATTCTTCCGGTCATTGTTTGGGTGCCTTAGCCGTGATGGATTTGGTACCGCGCGAATTTAAAAACCGAGATATTGAATTTCTGCAAATCATTGCTCGTTGGAGCATGAGTGAGTTTGAACGCAACCGACTTTTGCAAAGTAGACCAGAAAAAAGCAATCAAAAGAATGGGTCTACTTTATTCATCAATGAAGAGTCTAGCAATGGCATTAAGCTCTCATCAGCGAGTTTAGAAAAAGAATCACATTCTACTAAACAGCTAAAACTAGAACTATTAGGTCAACTTACCCAAGAGTTACGTACTCCTTTAACTTCTGTGCTGGGTATGGCTAGTGTTTTAGGTAGAGAAATTTATGGGCCTTTGACAACTAAGCAAAGAGAGTACCTCGAAATTATCCAACATAGTGGTCGTTACTTACTTTCTCTCGTTAACGAGATCACTGAATTAGGTACTGTAGAGGACAATTCCCAGAGTCTCAACCTAGCTCCAGTAGACATCGAAATGTTATGCCAACAAGCTATTAATAGCTTAGAAGAGCCAGCTAACCGTCGGGAGCAAGATATTCGCCTATCAATAGAACCAGGGCGTGGTCGCATTTGGCCTTTGGATAAAGACAAAGTGCGGCAAATTCTTTATCACATGGTGTTTAGCGTAATTCAGTTATCCGCTACAGGTAGTATTGTGCGGATTCATGTCTCTTACAAGGAAAATACCCTGAATATTACTGTTTGGGTTTCACATCCTTGGCTGGGAGATGGAATTACTGAAGTTGATCCTTATTTTCGGCTTCATCCCTTATCTTTATTGGAATTGACCAATGAAGCAGTATCATACAGTGCTTATGCCGCAAACCCAGATGAATTAGGAGGTTTGACAATAGCACTAGAACAATCACCCAACTTAAATGATTCTTACTCAGATTTATTGATCGCTAATCCTGAGATGGAATTAGTTAAGAGTAATAATGGTTTATCTCGTGAAAGCTTAGGTTTGTTGCTCAGTTGTCAGCTGGCGGAATTGCATGGTGGACAAATTTCGATTCAAGGTTCAGCAGAATCTGGACACCGTTATGTACTGTCTTTACCACTACAAACGGCTAATACGAGCGAAGCTGTTAACGAAATTTAATCACAAGCTAATTCTTTTGAATCTACCCAACTACTAATTTTTTCCCATCAATCAGCATCATCAAATCAATCAACACTCGTCTTCAGAGACATCAGAGGCTGAGATTAAAAAAATATTTCGTTATTCAAGGATAAGGAGGACAGAAGTATTGTGGAGTAAACAAATGAGATGATTTATTTGTGGGATTACCTTAAGTAAAAAGATTAAAATCTTAAATTTCGATTTCTGTCCAATTTTTAGATGTGATATTCCGATTTTCGCCCAAATGCAATATTAACTTGCGATCGCTGTTGTTCTCTGTTTATAATCACCCGCATTATCATTGAGGGCAAGTTCTGTCTGTGCAGTTCGGCTCATTAAATGCAGCGTGTCTTATGAATTTAGTCTGGCAACGATTGACTTTATCTGATTTACCACTCAAAGAATACCTGGCAACGAGCTATTTACGTCGTTGTTCGATTGGTTTGCTGAACTCCTGGCGGCAAAGTAGCATTTTGCTTCAGTGGGGAGACATAATTGCAGCTGCTTTAATCAGCTTAATTTATGTTCTTGCGCCTTTTGTATCGAGTACATTGATTGGAGTACTGCTGATAGCATGTGTAGGTTTTTGGCTGTTGTTGACTTTATCTGATGAACCAATACCAGCCAACGCACCATTAGTCACGCCGATTCACTTGTTGGTATTGCTTTATTGGGGAATTGCTGTGGTAGCTACAGCATTATCACCAGTGAAAAAGGCTGCTTTAAATGACTTGGCAACTTTAACACTATATTTGTTGCTGTTTGCTCTTTGTGCTAGGGTACTCAGGTCGCCACGACTCCGGTCTTGGATTATTACGTTATATCTACATATATCGCTAATTGTTAGTGTATATGGATTAAGGCAATGGTTTTTTGGTGCTGCCCAATTAGCTACATGGGTAGATCCAGAATCACCTTTGTCTAAAACAACTAGGGTTTATAGTTATTTGGGTAATCCTAACTTGTTGGCTGGTTATTTAATGCCAGCTGTCGTTTTGAGTTTAGTGGCAATTTTTGTTTGGCAAGGTTGGGTCAAAAAAGCTTTAGCGTTGACAATGGTAGTTGTGAATGCGGCTTGCTTAGTTTTGACTTTTAGCCGTGGTGGCTGGATTGGCCTAGTAGTAGGAGTTTTAACAGCGATCGCATTATTAGTTTATTGGCAGAGTTTACAGCTACCTCCTTTTTGGCGTACTTGGTCACTGCCGATCATTATGGGCGGTTTGCTGGGATTATTGATACTGGCAGTCATCTTTGTTGAGCCTGTACGTTTGCGAGTTTTTAGTATTTTTGCCGATCGCCAAGATAGTAGTAACAATTATCGCCGCAATGTTTGGGATGCTGTTTTTGAAATGATCCGCGATCGGCCTATTATTGGTATTGGCCCCGGTCACAACGCTTTTAATAAAGTTTACCCACTTTATCAACGTCCTCGTTATAGTGCTTTAAGCGCCTACTCAATTCTGCTAGAGGTGGCTGTGGAAACTGGCTTTGTTGGTTTGGCTTGTTTCCTGTGGTTGATAGTAGTTACCTTCAACTCAGCATTTATGCAACTGCGGAGATTGCGCGAATCTGGAAATGTTCAAGGTTTTTGGCTAATTGGTGCTTGTGCAACTTTACTGGGAATGTTAGCCCACGGTACTGTAGATACAATTTGGTTCCGGCCGGAAGTAAATACACTTTGGTGGTTGATGGTGGCTATCATTGCAAGTTACTGGCGGCCACTACATCAAGATAGTAGCCAAGCCATTAATTCATCTAATCCAGAGTCTGCTAGTTAACATTGACAGGACTTAAGCCGTAGGATGCAAAATCAAGGTTTAGGAAAAGGTGTAGGTGTTCAAAACCCTTACATCCTTAAACCCATCCTCAACAGACAACCTTTGTGCGTAATTCCTGACTGAGATAAATGGGCAAGTTTCCACTGCAAACTTGCCCATTTCTGTTGTTGATGTTGCCGCATTTTATTTTGTGGTGCTAGTCCCTGTAGCTAGTAGCACCAGGGGCATTAGGATCACGATAGCGGGTAGGTTCATCGTTATGCTTTCTACCAGCTAAACCTGCTAAACCAATGAGACCTAATAACCCCAACCAACCCCAATCAAAATCATTGCGAGCGTAAGTTGTTGTTCTGGGCGCATCACCAGTAGTTGTAGTAGTGTTGTCTTGAGCTTGCACAGGCAATGTTAAAGGCATAATTGCCATACCTAATGTTAATACTCCAGCACTAACAGCTTGAGTCAAGTTGAGTTTCATGGTGAGGTTCCTTGTTGGTTCCATAGTTACTCACCACTGTATCGACTCCTAGGGAAACCAGAATCAATCTGTAGCCATAAACTAGGCTGTTTATCAACTCACGCTGAGGGTATATAAAGAAAAAGTGTGAAGTCTGAATTTTGAAGTCTGAAATATTTTCCTTATACTTTCTTGATTAAAAGTGATGAGTAAAAATACTAGCCCCTAGCCTCTAGTCTCCAGCCTCTCTCCTAACTATTAACCATTGACTAATAATTTTTCATCGCCCTTTGAATATCCCGTTGATCCTGACGACGTTTGAGGTCTTCTCGCTTGTCATGGAGTTTTTTACCTTTACCAAGGGCAATGCTGATTTTTACCCAGCCTCGCTTGAGATACATTTTTAAAGGTACTAGTGTCAAACCCTGCTGTTCTACTTTGCCAATCAACTTCCGAATTTCCTGGCGATGCAGCAATAACTTGCGTGTGCGTCGGGGTTCATGGTTAAAATATTGCCCACTCGCAGTATATGGAGAAATATGCACATTAATTAGCCATATTTCTCCATCACGAATCAAAGCATAACCATCTTGGAGATTCACCTTGCCAGCACGAATGGATTTCACCTCCGTTCCAGTCAACTGCACACCAGCTTCATAAGTTTCCAAGATTTCATACAAATAACGGGCTTGACGGTTGTCGCTAATGACTTTGTAACTTTCGCTTTTTTCACTCATTGATATTTTTATAAGTTTAAATGTGTTGCCAAAATCCTTGAGATTGGCAGGTGAATTTATAGAGGCATATTAAACCACTATAAATTAATTATTCTCGGAATATCAGTGTTATTCTATTAATCTAGCTTTTGACAACTATCAAGTAAAATGTTTTTTGCCTCACAAGTTGCTGCATTATGATTTATAAAGTCAATATGATTTACGGTATGGTGAGTTATTACTCTGAGTTAATTGCAATTTGTGAAGAATTACAAAAGTCTCTATGTCTAGCAAGCACTAGCTATACAACCTACGTTAAACTGCTTGAGTCACTCCTAATGATTTAAGATTTTCTTTATAATTTATCTATTCGGGCAGTCATTAGCTGGTAATCCTGTCATAGTATGAAACATAAGAACACTATTATTAGCTGTGTTCACTGAAAAAGCGCGTAGAAGCAAATTTCCAAATAATAAAAATGCTAGGGGTGTACTGTCCATGCCCTTGACGATCCTTGTGGTGGATGACGACCTGGGCACTCGTCTGTCTATTAGCGATTATCTTGAACTGTCTGGCTACTCGGTGATCACGGCTAATGACGGTCAAGAAGCTTTGGCAATGGTAGAAGAATACTGTCCTGATTTAATTGTCACTGATATAGTCATGCCAAGGATGAATGGTTATGAACTGGTACGCCGAGTGCGCCAACAACCAGGATTCCGTTTGTTGCCTGTAATTTTATTAACAGCACGTACCAAGACCCAAGAGAGAATTTTGGGCTATCAGTCGGGTTGTGATTTATACTTACCCAAGCCGTTTGAGTTAGAGGAATTAGCGGCGGCTATTCGCAATTTATTGGAGCGATCGCAAATCATTCAATCACAATACCGCGTTTCTCATAAAGAAAATCTGACTAATTCAACTCCAGCAACAGCTGTAGAAGCTCAGAACTCTGTCTTTACTCACCTAGACAAACCAGAGTTTTTCTCTTCCCTGACTTCCAGAGAACAAGAAGTTTTAGAACTGCTGACTCATGGTTTGTCAAATGTGGAAATGGGTCAACAATTACACCTGAGTCCCAGAACGGTAGAAAAGTACGTTAGTAGTTTATTAAGAAAAACCGCTACCAGTAACCGAGCTGAACTGGTACGGTTTGCAATTAAACATGGTCTAGTCGAATAACTATCGAACTTACCCATTGATACAAAAAATTAAGGCTTTGGAAGAGGGTGTAGGGATACCCCTACACCCATTTTTCAAAAATAACCTTTGTGCGTAAGTTATAAACTATTTGTGCATCAATCAAGCTTGTAATTCTTGCTGCGTAATCTCCTGAAGTAGACCTTCACAAGCATCCACCAGTAAATCGATGACTTGATTAAATCCCTCCACTCCCCCGTAGTAGGGATCGGGAACTTCTTTCAGGTTATGTTGAGTGCAAGAATCACACATTAAGCGCACTTTGTGGTGATATTTGCCAGTGGGATCAAGAGCAAGAATATCATCGTAATTGTCTCGATCCATTGCCAAAATCAAATCAAACTCCTGAAAATCTGACTTGGCAAATTGTCTGGCTCGACCACGCAGTTGAATTCCTAATTTAGCAGCCGCCGCCGCACTCATCCGGCGGTCAGGCGGACTACCAATGTGATAGCTAGATGTACCAGCAGAATCACAGATAATGCTGTTACTTAATCCAGCCTGATCGATCAGATGATTCATGATGTTTTCTGCCGATGGCGAACGACAGATGTTTCCCAGGCAGACAAACAACAGTTTGTAGGGCATAGGTATTTTTTGTACTTTATCCTTTGTCCTGTGTCACTTGTCATTTGCCATTTGTACAAACTAATGACTAATGACTCATGACTAATGACTCATGACTAAAATCCAGGCAATTCCAGTCCACTGGTCAATTCTTCCATCCGTTCCCGCATTGTGGCTGTGGATTTGGTGTAAGCATCTTTCATCGCTGCTGTTACAAGGTCGGAAAGTAATTCTGCACCTTGTGCTAAAGCATCAGGAGAAATTTCTACTCGTTTGGGTTCTTGGTTGCCACTGACAATGACCTTGACCAAACCACCACCAGCTTCTCCTTGAATTTCCATTTGCTCCAATTCTTCTTGGAGTCGCTTTGCACCTTCTTGAACTTGCTGCGCTTTTTTGAAGGCTTCGGCAAGTTCTTTCATTTTGCCTAAGCCAAAGCCGAATCCTTGTCCTTTACCTGTCATAATTGATTGTCCGCGTGTGCTTTCAATAACAAATCACATTCAATTATAGATGCGGGTGGTAATTTGCCACTTTTATTACTAATAATTAATGGTGGGGAATAGGGAATAGGGTGTAGGGAATAGGGAATAAGGGCTAGGAAAGAGAAGATTAAATATCGCTGGCTATGAATCAAATTCCTCACTAGCCTCTAACCTCTAACCCCTAGCCTCTCCTTAGCCACAAGCTGCTTGAAACTCACCCATCATTTTGACTTCTGGCTCTAACAAAATCGACCAGCGTTCTTGCACTTGTTCTTGGATGTGACGAATCAGGCAGAAAATATCACTGGCTTTAGCTCCACCGCGATTCACAATAAAATTGGCATGGAGTTGAGCTACCTGTGCGCCACCGATTTGATAGCCTTTGAGTCCGGTTTGTTCAATTAACCAACCTGCTGCATAGGGTTTGGGGTTACGGAAGACGCTACCGCAACTGGGGAAGTTATAAGGTTGGGTGGAGAGTCGATGTTGTTTGTGTTGTTTAGTCACAGCTAAAACTGTGGCGGGGTCGGCTCCTGGTTGCAGTTGGAAGGTTGCTTGGGTGACGATGCGTTGGCAACGCCTCTCCGTTCGCGCAGCGTCTCCGCCAGGAGAAGGAGACTCGCTACCTTGGAGTAATGAAGTTCGATAGCTGTAACCCATTTGTTCAGGACTGAAAGTTTCGAGTGTGCCATCAGGAGATAGAACTTCGGCACTAACCAAGATATCTGCGATGCAGCTATTATGTGCGCCAGCATTCATCACGACAGCACCACCCACAGTACCAGGAATACCAACAGCCCACTCTAAACCTTGCCATCCTAGTTGTGCTGCTTCCCATGCTAGGCTGGGAATCGGTTCTCCCGCAGCAACTGTTAATAAACCTGTTTCTGGGTCAAAGTGGGTGTGGCGTAGGTGGCGTGTGGCAACCACTAGTCCAGGTAAACCGCGATCGCTTACTAGCAGGTTAGAACCTGCACCTAATGTTGTTACAGTTAAGTTATGTTCTTTTGCATAATTCAAGCTGGCTTGCAGTGCTTCTAAGTTCCGAGGCGCAACGTACCATTCTGCTGCTCCGCCAACTCTGTAAGAAGTAAACGCAGACAACGCAGCCTGAGACCTGATCATGCAATCTGTACCTGGTAAATAAATTATTTTGTTATCTGATGATTTATCTGTTTCCTGTTTCTGTGTAGGTGTAGCAGAAACTGTGCAGATGTTTCCAGCTGCCTGGGAGATTTTCATTTTGACATCAATTTTGTGAAATTTTTACATTTTTCTGCCGCAAAAATACAGCAAGGGATATGAATTAATGGTGCCGTTACTCAACGGTCTTAAGAGGTGGCTGTAGCAGCCTCACAAAGTGTAGTAATTAATTCTGGTATGACTTGATTGAGATTTCCTGCACCAAGGAACAAAGCTAAGTCGCCGGGGCGTAGCGTTTTGAGTAAAAACTCGCGCACTAGGGGTAAAGTTGGTTGATACACTACCTGGGGATGAAACTTACCAACTTCTGCTGCTAACTGTTCCCCACTGATTTGCCCTAAGTTGGGTTCCCCTGCACTGTAAATATCAGTCAAGACAACCAAATCAGCATGAGCAAAGGACTGAGAAAATTCTTCTAAAAATGTCAGTGTGCGACTGTAACGGTGGGGTTGGAAGATCGCCACCACTCTTTGTCCTGGTCTAGCCTGGAGACGCGCCGCCGCAAGGGTAGCCCGCAGTTCGCTGGGGTGATGGGCATAATCATCAATAAAGGTAATACCATCAACTTCTCCACGAAACTCAAAGCGTCGTCTTGCACCTTCAAAAGTGGCAATAGCTTTGGCAATTTCACCGAATTCTAAATTTAAAATGCGACCAACAGCCACTGCGGCTAAAGCATTGCTCAGGTTATGCCGACCGAGTAAGCGTAATTTTAATACACCTAAAGCTTTACCACGTTCCCAAACTAAAGCTGTGGTGCCATCGTGACGATAGTCAATATTGGTCACGCTATAGTCAGCATTTGTATCTTGATGTAGACTGTAGCTGATTGTCGGTTTTAGGCGATCGCGTACTGTTTCACAATCAATACTGCCGATTAAGGTCTTGCAACCTTGGGCAAATTTTTGGAAAGTATCAACCACCTCATCTAATGTGTCGTAGTGGTCAGGGTGGTCTAGTTCAATATTAGTGATAATGCCAATCTCCGGCGCGTGTTTCACCAAAGAACCATCAGATTCATCTGCTTCTGCTACTAGATATTGGCTTTCTCCTAAGCGAGCATTGCCTTCCCAAGCATTAACTTCACCGCCTACCAAAATGGTGGGATCTAAACCAGCTTGTAGGAGCATGTAACCAATCATGCTACTGGTTGTAGTTTTGCCATGAGTACCTGCTACAGCAATGCTCTTATAATCAGCAATCAAAGCAGCAAGTACATCTGAACGATGTAATATCGGACAGCCTAATTCTAAAGCAGCTTTATATTCTAAATTGTTAGTGTTAATTGCAGTGGAACAAATTACTTGAGGTAGTGAGGACTCAATAGCAGCTGATAATTCTTGTGAACTTAATGCTGCTGCATTCGTCATCACCTTGGGGCGAAAGAATTCAAGATTACTTGCTTCTTGCTTGCCAAAAATATGTGTACCGATAGATTCTAACTTGTGCGTAATATGATTTGGCCGAACATCTGAACCTGATACTGGCAATTGACGCTTTGCCAGTACATAAGCTAGAGCCGACATTCCTATGCCACCAATTCCAATAAAATGGAATGGTCTACCGCCGAAATCCACAGCATTATTCATTGATTACTCCTCTTACACCACACCATATTCACAAATGACACGCGTATCATAACAGGAATTTGTTTTTTACCGTAAATTTTTCTACACCTTTTTTATGCTGGTTGTCGGAGAGCTTTTCCGCTTTCGTTATGTGGATTGAGAATGATTTTACCTTTGTAGGAGGTTTTTGCTATTTCTGAACTGTTTTTAAGATTATTCTGAAAATTTCCACTGCATCGGGAAAGAAATTCTTGTAAGTAGAAATACATATTTTTAGATTCCTGACTAGTAAGGGCTACGATAATACATTCCTAGCCAAATGAGTTTTAAATTTCATCAAGCTAAGGCATGAATTGAGTACAATAATACATTGACAGTGAAATTGTGTTTCAAATGTATAAAGCCTGGGTAAGAGCAGATGCAACATCTGGCAATTTTCGGTGGCACATTTGATCCAATTCATTGGGGACACTTACTCATCGCCGAAATGGCTTTGTCTCAAGTACCCCTAGATCAAATAATTTGGGTACCATCGTTCAATCCTCCACACAAAAAAGCAGCACGATTTGAGCATCGAGCAAAGATGCTGGAAATAACTACAAGAGACAACCCAGCTTTTACTGTCTCCTTGGTGGAGTCAAATCGCTCTGGAACCTCTTACGCTATCAACACGTTGATTGACCTATCGGCTGTTTATTCAAATACTCATTGGTACTGGATTTTGGGTTTGGATACTTTCCAAACCTTACCTCGGTGGTACCGTAGACAAGAGTTAGTACAAATGTGTGACTGGTTGATTGCGCCCCGACAATTAGATGGTGATCAAGCTAAAAGCAACATTATCTGCCAGCAAGTTGAGCAACAACTACAACAGCAGTCACTTACCATTCACTGGCAATTCTTGAATATACCCTTAGTGGGAGTTTCGTCAAGTCTTATTCGCAAACTTTCTTGCCAAAATCAATCTATTAAGTATTTAGTTCCAGAGCCGGTTAGATTCTACATCACGACCAATAACCTCTATTCAGAAAAATCTGAATAAAATATATATTTTTTTTTGGATCTAACACTTTATAGTTATTAATACTCCCCCCCTTTGCGATATGATTGGGTTCAAAGATATCAACTTATAGGCATAAATACAGAGGGCAAGACACTGTGATTAGAGTCGCAATCAACGGTTTCGGGCGCATCGGGCGTAACTTTGCACGTTGTTGGCTAGGTCGGCAAAATAGCAATATCGACCTTGTAGCTGTCAATGACACATCAGATCCTAGAACAAATGCTCACCTCCTGAAGTATGACTCAATGCTTGGGAAGTTAAAGGATGTTGACATTACCGCCGATGATAACTCTATCATCGTTAACGGTAAAACCATTAAATGCGTATCTGATCGCAATCCAGAAAACTTGCCCTGGAGAGAATGGGGAATTGACCTGATTATTGAAGCAACTGGGGTATTTACTAGCAAAGAGGGAGCTTTAAAGCACGTAAATGCTGGAGCCAAAAAGGTTCTGATTACTGCTCCTGGGAAAAATGAAGATGGTACTTTCGTTATCGGCGTGAATCATCACGATTACGATCACAATGTACACCACATTATTAGTAATGCCAGCTGCACTACCAACTGTTTGGCTCCTATTGCCAAGGTGCTGAATGATAAATTCGGTATCATTAAAGGCACAATGACCACCACCCACAGCTACACCGGAGACCAGCGTTTGCTAGATGCTTCTCACCGCGATGTACGTCGGGCAAGAGCAGCAGCCATCAACATTGTTCCCACCTCTACAGGTGCAGCAAAAGCAGTGGCGCTAGTAATTCCAGAACTCAAAGGTAAGCTGAATGGTGTTGCCTTACGTGTACCAACCCCGAACGTCTCAATGGTAGATTTCGTTGTTCAGGTTGAGAAGCGTACTATTACGGAAGAAGTCAACCAAGCCCTCAAGGATGCCTCAGAAGGTTCACTCAAAGGTATTCTAGACTACAGTGAGCTTCAGTTGGTATCCTCAGACTACCAAGGTACTGATGCTTCTTCTATTGTTGATGCCAGCTTGACTTTAGTAATGGGCAGTGACTTAGTAAAAGTTATGGCTTGGTATGACAATGAGTGGGGTTATAGCCAACGTGTTCTAGATTTGGCTGAACTAGTAGCCCAGAAGTGGCAATAATTTGTCAATGGTCATTTGTCATTTGTCATTGGTCTTGGAACTCATGACAAAGGACTAAGGACAAACTCACTATTGACCAAAATGTTGAAATCCCTGACTAAGACTAAGAACTTGGTCAGGGATTTGTTGATGTTGGTCACGTAATAACACTTGTGAACCAGATGTAATAGTACCGATAATTGCTGCGTCTTGGTTGAGTTGCTGTACTAGGGCATTTGCTTGTGTGGGTGGTAAGCAAAGTACTAATTCAAAGTCTTCACCACCGTAGAGGGCGTATTCTATTGCTTGTTCTGGCTTGAGCCAATTGGTAAAGATAGCTGGAAAAGGAATTTTTTGGCGGTCGATAACTGCACCTACGTTACTGGCGCGACAAATTTGTAAAACTGCATCTGCTAAACCATCGCTACTATCCATTCCGGCTACGGGGAGTGGTGAAGTGAAAATTTCCCAGAGTATGGGTAAGACATCTAAACGGGGTTGAGGGCGTTGGTGAGCTTTGATAAGGGTGGTCTTTTCTACTGGAGAGAGGTTATGCCCTAATTGGGGACGCAAGAGCAGTTGTAAGCCCGCGTGGGAGGCTCCATGAACACCTGTAACCACGATCGCCATTCCCACTTTAGCAGCAGAACGGCGGATAATGCGCTGGGGATCAACTTGACCAAAGGCGGTAATGGAGATGGTTGCAGTTGGCGATCGCACTACATCACCACCGACAATTGGGGTATGGTATTTTTGCAAGCATTCTGTCATTCCTTGGTAAAGTCGCTCTACCCAACTTACCTGTAAATCACCAGGTAGCCCCAAACCAACAGTAATACCTAAAGGAGTAGCCCCCATTGCAGCTAAATCTGATAAATTCGCGGCTGCGGCTCGCCAACCAGCATCCTCTGGGGAAGTAGTAGCATCACTGAAGTGTACGCCATCAACTAAAACATCGGTAGTTACTACTAGTGATGTTCCTGGCGGTGTTTCTAGAACTGCTGCATCGTCTCCGATAATTTCTGGGGGGCAGAAGCTTTGTAATTTTGCTAATAGTCCTTGTTCGCCAATGTCTTTAACTTTGGTCATTGGTCATTTGTCATTATTCCATAGTCAATTGTCCTTTGTTTTGTCCCTTCTCCTTGTCTTACCTACACCCTTGCACCTTTACCTCCCCTACTTTCTACTCCCTCAAGTTACGATAATGGTATAGTTTAGGAGACTGTGGGGATGGTCGCTACACCAGTAATAAAGCTCACATTTGAAGAGTATTTAACCTATGATGATGGCAGTGGTTTTCACTACGAGTTAGTGGATGGCAGGCTGGAATTAATGAACCCTCCTACAATTGAACATTTTTTAATTGTCGAATTTTTAGCTACCGTATTAAAACTAGAAATCGCACGTTTAAGTTTACCTTGGCTAACTTTTCGGGAAACTGGGACGAGAACAGGAAGAAATAAGTCTAGGTTAACTGATTTGTGTGTGGTAACACAGGAGCAAGCCAGAGATTTACTAAAGGCTTCAGCTGTGTTTGAGACAACACCATTACTGGTTGTAGAAGTAGTCAGTCCAGATTCTATCAAGCGGGACTATCGCCATAAGCGGTCTGAGTATGCGGCGGTTGGTGTGCCGGAATATTGGATTGTAGACCCGTTAGAATTAAAAGTTACTGTATTGCTGCTGGAAGAAGGATTTTACGAAGAGACAGTGTTTACGGCTGACCAGAAAATTGTATCGCAGACGTTTCCCGAATTAGCGATCGCTCCTCATCAAATATTCGCGGCGGGAAATGTGTGAAGTATGAAGTATGAAATTTAACACTTCATACTTCCTACTTTATCTAGGCTGCTTGGGGTTGGACTAGATTCTCTATGCCTTGAGTCACTGTTGCAGATTCGATTTTGTCACCAGCTTTGAGTTTATCTAAAACATCTCTGCCTTCTGTGAGATAACCAAATACTGAGTAACGACCATCCAGCAAGTTACGTCCGGCGGGGGTGAGTTCTGGTTCAAACAAGAAAAAGAACACTTGCGATGAACCACCATTTACTTCGCTTTCGGGACGCGCCATTGCTAATGCACCAAAGGAAGAGAACGGTAAAACTGGCATATCCAAATAACGACCAGCATCTTCTAAGGTAATGCCATAAGTTGGTGCTTTATCTCCTTCGACTAGAATTTCTAAAGGAATTGCCCGATATTTGCCTGTTTTGGGGTCAATAAAACCTTGTTCTTTACCTGGGGGGTCGCCTGTTTGCAAGACGTAGGATTCTTCAGAGCGAGTAAATTCTAACCCGTTATAAAAACCCCTTTGGACTAAATCTACAAAGTTACCAGCCGTCACAGGTGCGCTATAACCATCTACAACAACGGTTAAATCGCCTTTATTGGTTTTAATTGCAATGGTCGCACGTCCTTTGAGTTGGGCTAAATTACTGTATTCTTCTGGGACTTCAAAGGGAAATTGCTGCACCATTGACTCTTCTAGCAAAGAAACTAAACTCAGCAATTTGTTTCGCCCTTGCAGAATTTTTTCTTTATCTTTGGATTGTGTCAATTCTTGCAGTTTAATTACGCCAGATTTTAATTCTTCAAGCCATGCTGTGGCTTGGGGTTGGCGTTCTTCGGGGACGCTTGCTAAGATTTGTGAAGGCTTATCAAGCACGCGAGATGCTTTACTCAGGTCTTTGGAGACAGCACCCCAGCGTCGATTAGCTCGCAACTGAGTTGATATGTCTTCTAGACTGGCTTGCAGTTGCCTGACTGGTTCATTTTTGATTGGGAGTGCATAACGCAACAAAGCTTTGCCGTCGGTAATTGCATTGCCAGAGGGCAAGGCGGCATTACTGGAGGGAGTCCAGCCAGCTGTATTGATGCCTAAAAATATAACTACCAACAGTATTGTTACTAGGCTGGACTTTAGCCAGGATTTTATTAACTTAAACATGAGTATGGCTCAAATGCAGCATGAATATTGTTGACCGTGCCAATTTTAGATTTTAGATTTTGGATTTTGGATTATTTTGCGGTTCCAGCACCACCCTTCGTGGGCAGAACAAATCTAAAATCGTCAGTTTAAAATCTCCACACTGCATCCCAGGAGTGGATACTGTCAATCTAAAATCGCAAATCTAAAATCCAAAATTGTTTGACTGGGCGGAACCCATCAATAATCTTCCCATAGTTAGGAGTGCTGAGTGAGTTGGGAGTTGGGAGTGGAGAGTTGGGGTGCAGAGGAGAATCACAAATGACCAATGACCAAGGACGAAGGACAATTGACTCTTGACTAATTAACCAATTACTCCGCTAGAAGGGTACAATAAATGCCGATTGTCTTCCAACATTTGAAAGCTTCATGATCTCTAGTAACGACTTTCGACCCGGTGTATCAATTGTATTAGACGGGTCTGTATGGCGGGTGGTTGATTTTCTCCACGTTAAACCCGGTAAAGGTTCGGCGTTTGTCCGCACCACGCTGAAAAACGTTCAAAGTGGCAAAGTTCTTGAAAGAACTTTCCGGGCTGGGGAAACTGTGCCGCAAGCAACTTTGGAAAAAAGCACAATGCAGCATACCTATAAAGAGGGCGATGAGTTCGTCTTTATGGATATGGAAAGTTATGACGAAGGACGACTCAGTGCCGCACAAATTGGCGATCGCGTCAAATACCTCAAGGAAGGTATGGAAGTGAACGTGATTCGTTGGGACGATGTAGTTCTAGAAGTGGAATTACCTAACTCTGTGGTGCTAGAAGTTATCGAAACTGATCCTGGTGTCAAGGGTGATACAGCTACAGGTGGTACTAAACCAGCCAAAGTAGAAACTGGTGCAACTGTAATGGTTCCCTTGTTTATTTCTCAAGGAGAACGGATTCGGATTGATACTCGTGAAGATAAATATTTAGGCAGGGAATAAATTTTCTCTTAAATTTTAGAGTTAATTGTGATTTAAATCCCTATATAGGGTTTAAATCCCTGCCCTAATACCATATTGGATCTGCGATTTTAGATTTTTGGGTTGGAAATAACTGTCTGTGTTTTAGTTGTATCTATCCATCAGTCTCAATCATTTATTCAATTGGTATCACATAAAATAATCATTTTACGGACAGGTTGAGGTAATAAAAGCTGTGCCATTGGACTTTAATGAAATCCGTCAACTGCTGGTAACTATTGCACAAACAGATATTGCAGAAGTAACTCTCAAAAGTGATGACTTTGAGCTATCGGTACGTAAAGCTGGCAGCATAAACAATCACGCTGTACCGCAAGCTGGTATTGGTGGTGTGGCGACAGTAACAACGATTGCAGCCGGAGGAGTAGCACCAACGCTATCTCCAGAGCGAATTTTAGATACTGCTGGTGCAGGTGTACAGGTGACAGGAAATGCACCTTCAGCGATAGATCAAAGATTAGTAGAAGTTGCTTCGCCAATGGTAGGGACTTTTTATCGCGCCCCTGCACCAGGGGAAGCACCATTTGTGGAAGTAGGCGATCGCGTCCGTCAGGGTCAAAGTGTGTGTATCATTGAAGCTATGAAGCTAATGAACGAAATCGAAGCCGAAATATCAGGGCAAGTTATGGAAATTCTGGTTCAAAATGGAGAACCTGTAGAATATGGTCAACCTTTGATGCGAATTAACCCTGATTAAGTATTAATGTATATATGAAATGAGTGATTGTTAACCTTGTCTGTTTTTACGGATCATTCCTGATGAAACAAGCGTTGCCTGTACCGCCGGAAGTGGTGCAACAAGTAGCCGAATATTTCAGCCTGTTAAGTGAGCCGATGCGTCTACGGCTACTGCACTTACTACGGGATGAAGAAAAATGTGTACAAGAATTGGTAGAGGCAACACAAACTTCCCAGGCGAATGTCTCCAAACACCTGAAAGTAATGTGGCAAGCCGGAATCCTCAGCCGTCGCAGTGAAGGCACTTGCGCTTACTATCGGGTGGAAGACGAAATGATTTTTGAGTTGTGTAATCAGGTGTGCGATCGCATCGCTACAAGGTTAGAACAGCAAGCTCGTAACTTTCGCGTTCTGAATACAAAACTTTAGGTCAGGTGTCATTTGTCATTTGTGTTTACTAATGACCAATGACCAATGACTAAAGTGGATAATTCTTGTCAAAGCTTTCACGGGTGAGGGGTTGTTCCAACTCTACGCCTTCGCCACCTAACACATCTAAAGGTTTACCGTTGACATCAATGTAAACTTTGGCTTTGGGGTTCAGGCTGGAGGCTGTGTACACAACTTGGCCGACACGCGCCACCATTGAGGTACTACCGCCACCACTGGTAAAGCTATCAGATAAATTGACGTGGACTTCCTCACCTTCGACTTTTAGGCTTAGTAGCTTAGTACCTTTGGGAATGGTGGTTGAGTCTGTCGCGTCACTTGGCCCTTCTAATAAAGCCTGAAAAGCTCTTTCTAAGGCTTGGTTAGGCTGAGTTGCGGCTACTTCTACTGATTTAGGCACTAAAGCAATATTTTTGTCTTTGGGTTTTAGCCAATAAACTTGAGCAGTTTTTTCGTCTTGCTGGGTGGTTGAGGGCTGTGTGGGCTGTTGTTGAAGACTTTGGTTGGGGTTGGCGGGGTTAGTTGTGACAGGTGCTTTTTGGGTCTGGGTAGTTAACCAAGCTACACCACCACTAACAGCAATTACGGCTGCGGAAACGGCTGCAACTACGCCCGAAGATATGCGATTAGATTTTTGTTCATCATTCATATTAAAAACCTTCCTGACTGACTAAGGGCTGAAATAATTTTGGTGTGAAGAGCAGCCTGGTTATGGACGATACTTATAAGTTGAGAGTTTCCAGAGATTTCGTGAATAGCTCGATACGCTAAAATCAGGCGATCGCTAAATCTAAATAGTCCTGATCTAATTCTAGAATTTGTACTTTAAATCCGTCATCTACCAAATTCTATAAATCTCATTATTTTGTAAGATTTAGGAAATTATTAAGAATTAGGGAACAGGGAACAGAATTTTTATCTATAACCTGTATTGTCAAAAGTTATAAGTACATAATTAGAAGACGCATTTCGACTCCCTTCTCCTTCGGAGACGCTAACGCGAACGACTACGCTCAGGGCGAGTCGCTCAATGCTCATTAAGCTGACTACAAGAGGGTTGAGTTTCGACTTCGCTCAACTCCCACGAAGCGATGCACTGAGCTTGTCGAAGTGTGGATACTGAGCGCAGTCGAAGTATCGAAACCCGCTAATCGCAAGTTATTACATTTCACTGCAAATAACTCGCAGGAGCTTGGCGCTAAATTCGTTGGGTTAATTTTTACCTTTTATTGCGGCTGTAATCCATTGTTTTAGTGTAGTAATAACTTCATCAATGGCAATTTCTTGAGATTGACGAGTGGCTCTTTCTACTACTTCAACTTTGCCGTTAGCAATTGCACGTCCGGTAACAATTCTATAAGGTATACCGATTAAATCAGCGTCTTTAAATTTAACTCCGGCGCGTTCATCACGGTCATCTAATAATGTTTCAATTCCGGCTTGATTGAGTTCGGTGTAAAGTTTTTCAGCTATTTGCACTTGTTGGGCATCATTAATGTTAGGAATTGTGACGATCGCATGATAAGGTGCGATCGCTACAGGCCAAATAATCCCATCTTTATCGTAAGATTGCTCAACTGCTGACTGTGCCAAGCGGGAAACACCCACACCATAGCATCCCATCACCAAGGGTTTTTCTTCTCCTTGTTCATTGGTATAAGTTGCACCCAAGGCTTGGGAATATTTTGTGCCTAATTGGAAGATATGACCAACTTCGATACCACGCGCACTTTGTAGAGTTTGTTCGGGGTTGTGAATGGCGCGATCGCCTGGTCTAGCTTTACGCAAATCTACTATACTTTCTGGTAGCTTAAATTGCTCATTCCAATTTGCCCCAACGACGTGATAACCAGTTTCATTTGCACCAGTCACAAAGTTTTTCAAATCAACGGCTGTTTTATCCACCAACCGCACAAATTTGGCATGGACTTGTTTATTACCTGCAATATATTCATCACTAATATCTGGTGCAATGTAACCTAAAGGTAAAGGTTTCGCCGCCCAGGTTTGTTGGGTTTCTGCACTGGGTACATTTAAGGCGATGACTGCTTTCGCACCGTAGTTAGTTGCTAACCGCGTCAATTCATTCTGTAATTTAACTTCGTTGACTTCTTGATCTCCACGAATACTTACCAATACCAACACAGTCACGCCATTATCGTAGACTGTTTGATACAAAACGTTTTTCACAACTTGAGTCGGAGAACATTTGAAGAATTTACAGAGTTTTTCAATCGTATCGGTTCCTGGGGTTTCCCGTTTTTCATAACTGGTAAACGGTGAAGTTTCCGCATCCGCAGGTAAAGACACAGCTTTTTCGACGTTAGCGGCGTATTTACCATCTTCGGTGTAAAGAACTTCGTCTTCTCCAGCTTCCGCCAACACCATAAATTCCGTAGAACCAGAACCACCAATTGCACCAGAGTCAGCCTCTACAGGACGAAAAGCTAAACCAGCACGTCGCAACATATTGCTGTAGGCTTGGTACATATCTTGGTAGGTTTTTTTCAAACTTTCTTCATCGACGTGGAAAGAATAACCATCTTTCATGATGAATTCTCGTCCGCGCATCAAACCAAAGCGGGGGCGAATTTCGTCACGGAACTTGGTTTGCAGTTGGTAGAGATGTAGCGGTAACTGACGATAAGAGCGAATCATATCACGCGCGATCGCTGTGATCACTTCTTCATGCGTCGGCCCTAATCCTAATTGTTGCTCACGGCGATCGATTAGGGAAAACATAATTCCCTCAGCTTTAGTATAAGTATCCCAACGTCCTGATTCCTTCCACAAATCAGCAGGCTGTAATTGGGGTAACAAACATTCTTGTGCGCCTGTGGCGTTCATTTCTTCGCGCACAATTTGAGAAACCTTTTGCAACACCCGCCACATAAACGGGAGATAAGCATAAATACCGCTACCGATGCGACGAATATACCCTGCACGGAGTAATAACTTATGGCTGGGAATTTCCGCATCAGCAGGATCATCCCGGAGTGTAACGAATAACATTTGTGACAGTCGCATCGTTTAATCCCTTTCCAATTGCAAATCTTTATGTCAACTAAAGTATGAAGTATGAAGTGTGAAGTATAAAGTGCTTGGCTAATAGTCATTTGTCATTTGTTATTTTCACCCTGCATCCCAAACCTTTTTAAAATACTCAGCACTCAGCACTCAGCACTCAGCACTCTCTACTACTTCAGGAGAAACTTACCTTGTCAGACGTAATTTATCAAGCGCAGCCACCTTTAGAATTTATTCCGCCAGCGTTTAATCCTTTATTTTTGCGAGTTGTTCACACGGTTCTACCTAGTTGGATACAATGGCAAACGTCTATTTCCCAGATAGAAGCTGACAACGTAGAAATTTTGGCGGATCTTTATCGTCAGTTTCAAGAAGGTAAGGTGCGCTTTTTGTTGGCGTTTCGTCATCCTAAAACAGATGATCCCTTTTGTTTGGTTTACTTGCTGTCTCAACTTGTGCCGAGGATAGCACGACAACAGGGTATAGCATTACAATCGACCATTCATGCTCATTTTATCTACGATCGCGGCATTCCTCTCTGGGCGGGTAACTATGTAGGCTGGATGGCTTCACGGTTGGGTGGAACACCTATTCAACGGGGTAAAGCTGACTGGACAGGGTTACGTTCGGCGCGTGATTTGTTCGCCAATGGTAAATTCCCGATGGCTGCTGCGCCAGAAGGTGCAACAAATGGACTATCAGAAATTGTGAGTCCATTAGAACCCGGTATTGCCCAGTTAGGCTTTTGGTGTGCGGAAGACTTACAAAAAGCCGGACGCTCGGAACAGGTTTTAATTGTACCAGTTGGACTTAAATATAGTTATACTGCTGCGCCTTGGAGTGCGATCGCGCAATTATTGAGTGATTTAGAAGCAGCGAGTGGTTTGCCTGTGAATGCGGGAAAAACCGATAATATTGCTTCGATGGAGTTACTTTATCCGCGATTATTAGCTTTAGCAGAGCATTTATTATCTTTGATGGAGCAATTTTACACGCGGTTTTATCATCAAAAGTTAGCAGATGCTCAAGCTGTCGCGGAAATTAAAGATAGAAATGAAGCTTTAGCATTTCGATTACAAGCATTATTAAATGCTGCCTTGCAAATCTCTGAACAGTATTTTAATTTGCAAGCTAAAGGTACTTTAACAGACCGTTGTCGGAAAGTAGAACAAGCTGGTTGGAATTATATATTTAGGGAAGATTTTAAAGATATCAACGCATTATCTTCTGTGGAGATAGCTTTAGGCGATCGCATTGCGGAAGAAGCAACTGCGAGAATGTGGCACATGCGCTTAGTAGAAAGTTTTGTGGCGGTTTCTGGTAATTATATTAAAGAGAAACCCTCAGTTGAAAGATTTGCCGAGACAACTTTAATTTTATCCCAGATGATTGCCAAAATTCAAGGTGATAAATATTTTCAGCGTCCACAGTTGGGTAAGCAAAAAGTTAAGATTAATATCGGTCAACCGTTATCTATATCTGAGCATTATTCTGCATATAAAGAAAGTCGTGCAGGTGCAAAGCAAGCGGTTAGTGATTTTACAAATGATTTACAACAGGCGATGCAAAGTTTGATTTTATGAGGAGAAGATTGTTTCACGCAGAGACGCATACTTCGACTTACCTCGACTTCTCCTGACGGAGACGCTGCGCGAACGCTCGGTACTAGTCGCTCAGTAACCAGAGGCGCGGAGAGTTATTGAGTGAGTATAATCTCATTAATATAACAGGTCAATTAATAATTTTCTGGAAATGGCATCATACCGATGTGTGGATGGCTCAAGGCTAGAAGCCCATTTCCTTCCTGTAAAACAGTATGAAAACAGGACAGAATGATTGATTGAAGGGTTTCTGCATCATCTTCATTACAGTTTCCTCTAAATCCGATTGACTTTGCTCCTTGAATAAATTCATCAGTACTTATTTCTGCAAAAACTTCTTCTATGATTGCTAAAACATTTGCTATATTTTCTGGTGTTACAAACATATTTCCTAAGTAACCAGGAAGTTTATTTGCACGTTGCCAACCTAAACCACCCCATAACATTTCTGTGGCACATACACGATTAGTTATGATTAATTCTAGTTGGACTTGGCTCATTCTTTGGGAAATAATTGGAGTATTACCTAAAAATAGAGTATCAAAAATTTCTACAAATGCTTTTGGGAAAAAAATATGGTATGTTTGATGTAAATCTTCCCAGTCAAACACATCAGAATTTTTTTGTCTTTGAATCAGACAATCAGGAAAATAAATATTAGATTCATTTAATGTTCGGAAAGGTAGCTGATTCAGAATTTCCGTTCTGATTTTAAGATAGTCTTGTAGGTGATATGCAATTTGCGATCGCTCCACAGCTTGATTAAAAGCTTGAGATACATTGAGTACATCTGAAGGCTCTATTCTAAACAAGCACCAAACTGGATCAGCACTCATAATTTATTGAAATTTCAAATAAATTACACACCTGGGAAGACTTTAGATAAATCTAAAACTAAATCATTAAAGTATGGTAGATTGACTGATTCATTTGGTAGAAATATGAGTTTGCGACGATAACCAAATTGTCCTTGTGAGCTTTGATAAGGTTCGCTGTAACACTCCAAAAAATTATCTACTAAATTAAATATCCAATAATCGGGAATACCCGCTTCAGCATAGATAGATAATTTTGTTTCTTGGTCGTATTTTAAAGAGGAATCAGAAATTTCTATTAGTAGTATTACATCCGATGGACTAGGATGCTCTCTGAAATAATCATCAGAACGATTTTGGACAATTACTAAATCTGGTTCTGGTTCGCTAATATCAGAAATAATAATCGGTTCTTGTCCTCTAAGAGTTGCTTTCCCTGCAATGAGTGTGAATAATTCTCGATTCAAGCGGGTATTACAAACAGAATGTGGTGTACCTTTCGCAGCCATTTCAATAATTTCTCCTTTGATTAACTCAACGCGGTCATTTTCTGCAAAAAAGCCGAGTTCAGTTAAACGGTGATATTCAAATATTGTGAAGCGTTTAGCAGTTGAGATACTCATAAAAACTATATAAAAGTATGATTACTTTAATTGTAATCAATACTGGATGGGGAGAATTTCTGGTGAGAGTTTTTTCAGTGCAGCGATCGCGTGTAATTTTACCTGTTCGTTTGAGTCTTGTAATAAAGTAGTTAATGAGGGGATAGCTTGCTGATTGCCTAACTGTCCTAAAGATAATGCGATCGCACTTTTGATATAGGCAATTTCTTTCGCTGAATTATGTGAGTTTAATAATTCTAATAAAATTTCTGTGGCTTTTGCAGTTAACTGTGGTTTTTCAACTCGTCCTAAAACTGTGACAATTTCTTGACACAATATTTCTGATTTAGTTTGGTTTAACGCCTGCTGTAAATATTCCAAACCCGAAATTGTCCCTACCCAAACTAAAGCGCGAATAATTTCGAGTTGTAAGGTTATGGGTGTATGGGGTGACATCAGCACCGAAAATAAATGTTGGGTAGCCGCATCACCCCCAAGCCGAGAAAGAGCAACGGCTGTAGCACTACAAACCTCAATATTGAAGTCATCAAGCTTGGGGTGGAGTTTGGCGACTAAATCTAATTCTCCAGTTAAATCGGGGCGGAAACTTAAACCGAGTACGGCGATGCGTCTAATTGTCGCCACCACATCATCTAAAGCTGTGATGAGTACAGGCGGTACACGTTCATCATGAAAGCTGCTGAGGGCTTCTAGGGCGGTGGCGCGAACTGCAACTTCCGTATCTTGTACCACAGTCAATAAGGGTGCAATGGTTTCTGGAGTGCGAATATAAGCCAGCGATCGCACCGCCAAAAGTCTGGTATCATCTTGCTTTAACAGTTGGGAGAGTTGGGTAATTGCTAAACTCCCCATTTGTCCTAGTGATGTAGCTGCGATCGCTTTTAATTCTTCATCATTACTAGTTTTGAGCAATTCTACCAAAGGTGCGATCGCCTCTGGATGTTGAAACTCGCCTAAAGTTCGCGCCGCATACCAATGCAATTCTTCCTCTGCTTCTTCGTCTTCTAAAATCTCAATCAGTGGTGGAATGGCAATATTTCCCAAGCGAAGTAAAACCTTGGTAATTTCCCAACGCTGCTGAAAATCGCCCATTTCTAAAACAGGCAGTGCTAATTTCAGTAAATCTTCTGAATATTGCTCATTTTCCACCACAATCAACTGTTGCAGGTATTGAATCAGCACTGACCAATCACCAGTATTATATGCTGACTGTGCCTGTATTAAAAGCTGGTTGGTATTGCCTTGCATAAGCTAGGGAGTGGGAGACAAGGGGGATAAGGAAGATAAGGGATAAGATACCGATATGCAATTTATTTTTATGACCCCTCTCCAAACCTCTCCCCGTTTCGGGGAGAAGCTTTAAATCTTACTCCCCTTCCCTACAAGGGAAGGGGTTGGGGGTTAGGTTTGAGAGAAAGTTGTACACGGCGTAAATATAGCAATTGGCAAAGTAGTCGGGACATCAGCAAGACAACAAAAGACTTTGTAATTCTGTCACCTGTTGCCTATTAACTCTTCACCAAAACTGAATCGCCCTCAATTTTGGCGGTGTAGGTTTTTAATGGTTTTTCGGCCGGGCCTTTTTGTACTTGACCATCAGTGCCATATTCTGCACGGTGACAGGGACAGGCGAATTTTTTTGCATCGGCTTTCCAGTCTACGGTGCAGCCTTTATGAGTACAGGTAGGGTCAACAGCAACCAGATTACCAGCTTGAGATGTACCCACTACCAGAACATTTCCAACAGGGGAATTTTTGACCAACAGTTGACCTTTTTGGTCTAGGTCTTTAGTAGTGCCGACTTTTTGCCAACTTCCAGCAGCTTCAGATGTTGGTGTATTTGTCTGGGAAGTACAGGCCGCAATAGCCACTGGTAGGTTACTTGCTATTAAACCTAAACCAACCCAATTGATAAAATCACGACGTTTCATAGTTGTGGAAATTATTTGTAATTAGATTAACAGCGATCGCTTGCTCTACGGTTAGCAGTTTCTCCAGACTTGAGCATCAACATCATACTGGTGTGAGTTAGCGACGCTTTTAGATCACTCATCTGCTCAGTGTAATGCAGAAAACGCATTTTTATGATGCAAAATTAGGAATTTTACTAATATTTTGTAGCTAATTATACGATTTTAGCAGAAATCTGACTTTAACCTTAAAAGTGTCGAAATTGTTACATAAACAATTGCCCTGTTTACTCGCTAAATCTTCCCTATGTAAAAGATGACAAATTGTCTCCCAAAGCTTACGAAGTCGCGTTCAGTTTAAACTTGAAATCAATCTAAAATTCTGAGTCAATTCATCAGTAGATAAATTATTTCAGAACGCACTTAAAACTTAAAAATTAGCAATAAATAAATATTCAATTTAAAGCCTCCAAACTCGTAGAAACAACATCCAAACTACGGGTTGATTGATATTGGCTCAAGAAACCTGAAGTTCTCACTGGATTAGTAATAATGAGAGTTAACTCATGACAGATACAGGAACCACTACCAAAACCAGCGTCAATAAATTCGAGAAATTCAAAGCAGAAAAAGACGGACTCGCAGTTAAAGCCGAAATCGCCAAATTTGCCACCCTCGGATGGGAAGCAATGGACGAAACCGACCGAGATCATCGACTCAAATGGGTAGGCGTATTTTTCCGCCCAGTTACCCCAGGCAAATTTATGATGCGGATGCGGATGCCGAATGGTATTCTCACCAGTGACCAAATGCGAGTTTTGGCGGAAGTATTGCAGCGTTACGGTGATGATGGTAGTGCTGACATTACCACTCGGCAGAATATTCAATTGCGAGGAATCAGAATTGAAGATTTACCCGATATCTTCAATAAATTTCACGCTGTCGGTTTAACTAGTGTGCAGTCTGGGATGGACAACGTTCGCAACATCACAGGCGATCCCGTCGCTGGACTGGATGCGGATGAATTGTTTGATACACGGGATTTGGTGCAGCAAATTCAAGATATGCTCACCAACAAAGGACAAGGCAACCCAGAGTTTACCAACCTCCCCCGCAAGTTTAATATCGCCATCACAGGTGGACGGGATAACTCAGTTCACGCCGAAATTAATGATTTGGCATTTGTTCCAGCCTATCAAGAGGCAGGGGAGCAGGGGAGCAGGGGAGCAGGGGAGGAATATCTTCTCCACAACTCAGCATGTAAATTCGGGTTTAACATCTTGGTTGGTGGCTTTTTCTCCGCAAAACGCTGTGATGCGGCAATTCCTCTGAATGCTTGGGTTGCGCCAGAAGATGTGGTGGCGGTATGTAGAGCAGTTTTAGAAGTATTTCGGGATAATGGCTCACGGGCTAACCGCCTGAAATCACGCTTAATGTGGTTAATTGATGAATGGGGTATAGATAAGTTTCGCGCCGAAGTCGAACAGCGTTTAGGTAAATCATTGTTACCTGCTGCGCCCAAAGACGAAATTGATTGGGAAAAACGCGACCATATTGGCGTATACCAACAAAAACAACCAGGATTTAACTATGTAGGCTTTCATGTTCCCGTTGGGCGGTTGTATGCCGAAGATATGTATGAAATTGCGCGACTTGCAGAAGTGTATGGTAATGGTGAAATTCGACTAACAGTTGAACAAAACATCATCATTCCGAATGTTTCTGATGGTAGTCTGGCAACATTTTTAGCAGAACCCCTCTTAACAAGATTTTCCATCAATCCGGGGGCATTAGAGCGATCGCTTGTTTCCTGCACAGGCGCACAATTTTGTAACTTCGCCCTCATCGAAACCAAAAACCGCGCCCTAGCCACCATTCAAGCTTTAGAAGCAGACTTAACCTTCACCCAACCAGTCCGCATTCACTGGACGGGTTGTCCCAACTCCTGCGGACAGCCACAAGTTGCAGACATCGGCTTAATGGGTACAAAAGCCCGCAAAAATGGCAAAGCCGTAGAAGGCGTAGACATTTATATGGGTGGCAAAGTCGGCAAAGACGCGCACTTAGGAACCTGCGCCATCAAAGGCGTACCCTGCGAAGACTTGCAACCAGTCTTACAAGACCTACTCATCAAGCACTTTGGCGCAGAACTCAAACAAGAAGCCTTGGTTGAAGTGTGAAGTATGAAGTATGAAGTCTGAAGTCTGAAGTCTGAAGTCTGAAATTTTAGACTTCTACTTATGTTTATGCAAAACCTCTCTCAAACTCTCATTCCTCTGCGAACTCTGCGCCTTGGCGGTTCGTAACTCCTACAAATGACAAAGGACAAATTAATGACCAATCTTTCCCGCAGAAAATTTATTTTTACTACTGGTGCAGCCGCCGCCGCTTCTATTGTTGCTCATGGTTGTTCCAGCAATACAGCCTCCAATGGTGGTAACAACCCATCCGCCGCACCAGTCGCTAACGTCACCTCTGCAAATGCGCCCAAAGTTGAGACAACCAAAGCCAAACTCGGATTTATTGCCCTTACTGATTCTGCACCGCTCATTATTGCCAAAGAAAAAGGTTTATTTGCGAAATATGGGATGACAGATGTCGAAGTTATCAAGCAAAAATCTTGGCCTGTCACCCGCGATAACTTAAAAATTGGTTCGGCTGGCGGTGGTATTGATGGCGCACATATCCTCAGCCCTATGCCATATCTGATGACCATTAACGATAAAGTGCCGATGTATCTCTTGGCGCGATTAAATACAAATGGTCAGGCTATTTCTGTTGCCAATAAATTCAAAGAACTCAAAGTCAACCTCGAAAGTAAAGCACTCAAAGAAGCGGCAAATAAAGCCAAAGCTGATAAAAAATCCTTAAAAGCTGGAATTACTTTCCCTGGTGGTACTCACGATTTATGGATGCGTTATTGGTTAGCTGCTGGCGGGATTAATCCAGACCAAGATATGGTTTTAGAACCTGTACCACCACCACAAATGGTTGCCAATATGAAAGTGAATACAATTGATGCTTTCTGTGTTGGTGAACCTTGGAATGCTCAATTGGTCAGTCAAAAATTAGGTTATTCCGCCTTAGTTACAGGTGAATTATGGAAAGACCATCCAGAAAAAGCCTTTGCTATGCGCCAAGATTGGGTTGATAAAAATCCCAACGCTGCCCAAGCAATATTGATGGCAATTCTAGAAGCGCAACAATGGTGCGATAAGGCAGAAAACAAAGAAGAAATGTGCAAAATCTGTAGCGATCGCAAATACTTTAATGTTGCAGCCGCAGATATTATCGAGAGGGCTAAAGGTAATATTGACTTTGGCGATGGGCGGACAGAAAAAGAATTTCCTTATCGGATGAAATTCTGGGCTGATAATGCTTCCTATCCCTACAAGAGCCACGATATTTGGTTTTTAACTGAAGATATTCGCTGGGGTTACTTGCCAAAAAATACCAAAGTTAAAGAAATCGTTGACCAAGTAAATAAAGAAGACCTGTGGAAGAAAGCAGCGAAAGCTATTGGTGTCCCTGATTCCCAAATTCCTACTAGTAGTTCTCGTGGTGTAGAAACTTTTTTTGATGGAGTGAAATTCGACCCAGAAAAACCAGAAGAATATTTGCAATCTTTGAAAATTAAGAAAGTTTAATTTCTGACTTCTCTCCCAACGATCGCAACACAATTTATTAACACTTTCGGAATCATAAAATAATGGCAGTTGTTCTAGGAAATCGCACAGTTAGAAAAAAGCCCCAAAAGGCTATTAATAAATTTATTGTCAAAAAAGTTATACCACCGTTGGTAGCACTAGCTATCTTTCTGGTGATTTGGCAATTACTTTGTTTAAATCCTGGCTTTAAATTACCTGGCCCAATAGAAACATTTACCGAAACTTTTGACCCTTTTATTATTCACCCATTTTTTGATAATGGTGAAAGCGATAAAGGTTTAGGTTGGCAAATACTCAGCAGTTTAGGCAGGGTTGGTTTGGGTTTTTCATTAGCAACAATTGTCGGCATCACATTAGGAATTTTAATTGGTGCTAATCAATTTATTTACAATGCGGTAGATCCAATATTTCAAGTGTTAAGAACTGTACCGCCACTGGCATGGCTACCAATTTCTTTAGCAGCATTTCAACAAGCTAATCCTTCAGCAATTTTCGTGATTTTTATTACGTCGATTTGGCCGATTATTATTAATACAACCGTGGGAGTGCAGCAAATTCCACAAGACTATGTGAATGTAGCTAGAGTTTTAAAACTGAAAGGGCCAAAGTATTTCTTTAAAATTGTGTTTCCGGCGACTGTACCGTATATTTTTACGGGGTTAAGGATTGGGATTGGGTTGTCTTGGTTAGCAATTGTCGCGGCGGAAATGTTAGTCGGTGGTGTGGGTATTGGTTCGTTTATTTGGGATGCTTACAACACGACTACGGAAACTAATTTGAGTGAGATTATTTTGGCGTTGATTTATGTTGGTTTGGTGGGGTTGATATTGGATAGGTTGGTTGGTTTTATTGCGAGTAAGGTTGTGGCTGAACAGAAGTAGAAAACTGAGAGCGTTGGTTGAATCCAGAAAAAGAATTACCTCACGCAAAGGCGCAAAGACGCAAAGAGTAATTAGATATGACTACTACTTTTGTTGAAGTTGACCACGTTGATAGAATTTTTGATTTACCGAATGGTGGTAAATATATTGCGCTGAAGAATATTGAATTAAAAATTCGGCAGGGGGAGTTTGTTTCTTTAATTGGGCATTCTGGTTGCGGGAAGTCTACTTTACTTAACATCATTGCGGGTTTAGATAGAGCCAGTATTGGTGGTGTGACTTTGGAAGGTAAGGAGATTAGAGAACCGAGTCCAGACAGAATGGTGGTGTTTCAAAATTACTCGCTGCTTCCTTGGTTAAATGTGCGGGAAAATATCGCTTTGGCAGTGGATGAGGTTTATCAAAATAAGTCGAAAAGCGATCGCCTGTCTATCATCGAAGAACATATCGATATGGTAGGCTTGCGTCTAGCAGCTAAGAAGCGTCCCAGTGAGTTATCTGGCGGGATGAAACAACGAGTTGCGATCGCTCGTGCTTTGGCAATTCGTCCGAAGTTGTTATTGTTAGATGAACCTTTTGGTGCTTTAGATGCGCTCACACGGGGTAGTTTGCAAGAACAATTGATGAAAATCTGCAATGAGCATAATGTTACTTGTGTGATGGTAACTCATGATGTGGATGAAGCATTATTGTTAAGCGATCGCATCGTTATGCTCACCAATGGCCCAGAAGCGCACATTGGGCAAATTCTGGAAGTACCTATCCCTCGCCCCCGTCAGCGTTTGGAAGTCGTCAATCATCCCAGTTACTACAATCTGCGGAATGAGATGATTTACTTCCTCAATCAACAAAAGCAGGCTAAGAAACGCCAAGCGCAAAAAGCAGCTGCACCTGTGGCGGTATCCCCAAGAGGGTTGGAAAAGGTCAACTTAGAAATCGGCTTTTTACCTTTAACTGACACTGCACCTTTAATCGTCGCCCAAGAAAAAGGCTTCTTTGCTGAATATGGTTTAGAAGTCACCCTCAACCGTGCAAGCAATTGGAATGAAATTGCCAAAGGGGTAGCCACAGGTAAATTAGATGCAGCCCAAATGCTGGCAGGAATGCCCTTAGCACTCACTTTAGGCGCAGGTGGTAAAACACCAATTCCGGTTGTCAACGCGCTGAATCTTTCCCGCAACGCTAACGCTATCACCTTAAGCAAAAGACTGTATAGCGAAGGTGTGAGAAATCTAAGCGACCTGAAAGCGGCAATTAACGTTGCTCCTGACAGAATTTTGACATTGGGTGTAGTTCATCCCACATCCATGCAGAACTTAATTCTGCGTTATTGGTTAGCGGCTGGCGGGATTAATCCTGATACAGATGTGAGTTTAACTGCGATCGCACCTACAGAAATGGTCGCTCAACTCAAAGCCGGAACCATCGACGGTTACTGTGCTGGCGAACCTTGGAATTATATGGCGGTTCATGATGATGTCGGTTTCGTTGCAGCCACCGCCCTAGAAATTTGGTCAGGACAACCCAAAAAAGTATTAGGTGTGCGCGAAGACTGGGCGCAGCAATATCCCGAAACTTATCTCGCCCTAATCAAAGCCCTGTTAGAAGCGTGCAAATATTGTGATGACCTCCGCAACCGCGAAGAAATTCTCAAATTAATTTGCCGTCCTGAATACCTCAACCTCAACCCAGCCTACATCCGCCCAGGCTTCATTGATCCTTACAATCGCGGCGACGGTACTCAACCCCAATCACTCACCGCCTATAACCAGTTTTACCTCAACAAAACCAACTACCCCAACCGCACCGAAATCTTGTGGATGGTAACTCAACTAGCACGCTGGGGCTTGACACCCTTCCCCAAAAACTGGCTAGAAATTATCGAAAGAGTCTGTCGCGCAGACATCTTTGGTGCAGCCGCCCGTGACCTCGGCTTACTCGATACTGGCTACGACGACCCAATTCACCTATTCGACGGTAAAGTTTTTAACCCCTCAGAACCCCTAGAATACCTCAAAAGCTTAGAAATCAAGAGAGACATCCGTATAGAAGAAGTATTTATTTAGTCATTAGTCATTAGTCATTCGTCCTTTGTAACTCTCCGCGCCTCTGCGCCTCTGCGTGAAAAAATAATAAATTCGGAAAATATCATGCAAATCATAAACAAAACTCTCCAACAACCACAAACCAAAGCCGAGAACTTCCTCGTAATTGAAGGCGTAAGCAAAATCTACCCCACCCCCGAAGGCCCCTACACCGTCCTCGATGGGATTGACCTCAAAGTTCGTGAAGGCGAATTTGTCTGCTTAATTGGTCACTCTGGCTGCGGTAAATCCACTCTCCTCAATATGGTGTCTGGCTTCAACACACCCACCGATGGCGTTGTCATGCTGCAAGACCAACCCATCACCGAACCAGGCCCAGACCGGATGATGGTATTTCAAAACTATTGCTTATTACCTTGGCTAAGTGTATTTGAAAATGTTTATCTAGCAGTAGATTCCGTATTTCCCAAAAAGCCCCAAGCCGAAAAACGCGCCATTGTTAGAGAACACTTAGCAATGGTGGGATTGACAGAAGCCGCAGACAAGAAACCACATCAAATTTCTGGCGGGATGAAACAGCGAGTGGCGATCGCTCGCGCCCTTTCCATCCGTCCCCAAGTCTTGATTTTAGATGAACCCTTCGGTGCATTAGACGCAATCACCAAAGAAGAACTACAAGAAGAACTACTGCAAATCTGGAGTGACCATCAAGTTACCGTCTTGATGATTACCCACGATATTGATGAGGCGCTGTTCTTAGCCGACAGAGTAGTAATGATGACCAATGGCCCAGCCGCTCAAATCGGTGAAGTGTTAGAAATTCCCTTTTCCCGTCCCCGCAACCGCCGCCGCATCATGGAAGACCCAGAATACTACAACTTGCGGAACTATGCTCTAGATTTCCTCTATCGTCGGTTTGCTCATGATGAGGAGTAAGATTTTTTCTCACGCAAAGACGCAGAGGCGCAAAGAAGAGTGAGAAACTTAGGACTTACGCAAGAACTCTCTCAAACTCTTATAACTTCGTGTCCTTTGCGCCCTTTGCGGTTCGTTTTTTCATAATTTTGCGTAAGTTCTGAAAGTAAGGAATTTCGAGATAAATGGGAATATAGGGATGCTGATGGTTCATAAACAATCAATCAGCCGATAACACCGATAAATTAGGTGTAGCTACATGACTGAATTTACTAAAACTGTTTGTCCTTATTGTGGTGTTGGCTGTGGTTTAGAAGTGTCGCCACCAGCCCAACTTAATAAAGCAACTAACCGAGATAGTCAAGGAAATCCGACTTGGCGAGTCAGGGGTGATAAATCTCACCCATCAAGCCAAGGTATGGTGTGTGTTAAGGGTGCAACGATCGCCGAATCTTTAGATAAAAATAGACTACATTACCCAATGGTACGGGACTCTTTAGATCAAGAGTTCCGGCGAGTTAGTTGGGATGAAGCTTTTGAACTAATTACCAACCGCATTCAAAGCGTCCGCTTCACCCAAGGTTCAGAAGCTATATGTATGTACGGTTCTGGTCAATTCCAAACTGAGGACTATTACATCGCCCAAAAACTCTTAAAAGGCTGTTTAGGAACTAATAATTTTGATGCGAACTCACGCTTATGTATGTCCAGTGCTGTGTCTGGATATATTCAAAGTTTTGGTGCTGATGGCCCGCCCTGTTGTTACGAAGATTTAGAGTTAACTGACTGTGCATTTTTAATTGGGACTAACACCGCAGAATGTCATCCCATTATTTTTAACCGACTGGCTAAATACCACAAAAAAAACCGCAAAGTAAAAATGGTGGTGGTTGACCCCCGTCTCACACCCACCGCCGAAGCCGCAGATTTACATTTAGCAATTCGTCCCGGTACAGATATCGATTTGTTAAATGGTATCGCCCATTTATTAATGCGTTGGAACTACATCGATGTTGGCTTTATCGATGACTGTACCAGCAATTTTTCAGCTTATGCAGAAGTCATCCGTCACTATTCTCCAGAAGTAACAGCGCGTCAATGTGGTATCAGCATTGAAGATTTAGAAACAGCCGCCCGTTATTGGGGTCAAGCGCAAAAGGTATTGTCTTTGTGGTCGATGGGTGTGAACCAATCAAGTGAAGGGACAGCCAAGGTGAGGACTATTATTAACCTCCACTTGATGACAGGACAAGTTGGTAAGCCAGGGGCGGGGCCGTTTTCTTTAACTGGTCAACCGAATGCGATGGGAGGTAGAGAAGCTGGAGGTTTAGCGCATTTATTACCTGGTTATCGCTTGGTGAAAAATGACCAGCATCGCGCCGAAGTAGAAGATTTTTGGGGACTGAAGCGCGGACAAATTTCTTCTGTTCCTGGTTTAACGGCTTGGGATATGATTACAGGCTTAGAAACTGGCGATGTAGGTTTACTGTGGATTGCAGCTACTAACCCAGCTGTCAGTATGCCAGATTTGGAACGGACAAAAAAAGCCTTATTGCGATCGCCTTTCACAATTTACCAAGACGCATATTACCCCACCGAAACCGCCGCCTATGCTCATGTCCTGTTACCTGCTGCCCAGTGGGGTGAAAAAACAGGCGTAATGACCAACTCTGAACGCCGCGTTAGTTTATGTCAAGCATTCCGCCAACCACCAAGAGAAGCCAAAGCCGACTGGGAAATTTTCGCGGAAGTTGGACGAAGGTTAGGTTTTGCCGATAAGTTTAACTTTGCCAACTCTGCCCAAGTTTACGCCGAATTTACCCAACTCACCAAAAATCGCCCATGCGATATGTCAGGAATTAGTCATGAACAATTACAAAAACAAGGGCCAACCCACTGGCCGCATCCCGAAACGGGGAGTGGGGAATGGGGAGTGGGGAATGGGGATAAAACATCTTCTTCCCCTACACCCTACACCCTACACCCTACACCCTCCAACTCAAAAAGACTCTACACAGACCTACACTTCCACACCCCCGACGGTCGGGCGCGGTTCGGGGCTTATTACTCCAAAGGTTTAGCCGAACCACCAGACCCCGATTATCCTTTTATATTAACTACAGGACGACTTTACGGACATTGGCACACGCAAACGCGCACAGGTCGCATTGAAAAAATTCGCTCAATGCACCCAGAACCATTCATTGAAATTCATCCCCGTGATGCGGCGAAGTTGGAAATTAGTGATAATCAAGTAATCGAAGTGCGATCGCGGCGTGGTCAAGCTCATTTTCCCGCAAAAGTGACTAAGGCGATCGCACCCGGTACAGTTTTTGTCCCGATGCACTGGGGCGCACTGTGGGCAAATCAAGCCGAAGCCAACACCCTCACCCATTCCGAAGCTTGTCCAGATTCTCTGCAACCAGAATTAAAAGCTTGTGCAGTCCAACTAGCACCAATTTCTGTGGAAGTCACCAGCAAAAATTATCAACTCCAATCGTCACAATGGTGATCTGCTTGGTATATCCTTAAACAAGAAATTGGTAATTGAGTCATTAAATCAATAGATATTAGTCAATGGTGAGGATTTACAAAACTCATCCTTAAATCTTGATTACAGCAGACATCAAGATATTATGTCGTAATTCTTGATATTGACTGACTATATATACATTATTACCAATTACTTGTTGAACTATAACCAGGATGCAGCAGATGAAAAAACTATTCAAAAACATCTTCGGAGTATTTACCGATGAAGGCTTCATGCACATTATCGAGAACGTCGAGGTAATAGTTTCTAAGGTTTTATCTGTGTTAATGGTACTAGTAATATTAGTAGCGATCGGAGATTTAGGTGCTTTTTTAATTAAAGAGTTATTTGATACTCCCTATGGTAAATTCAATACAACATTATTTAAAATATTTGGCTTGTTCTTAAATATCCTAATTGCCTTAGAAATTCTCGAAAATATCACAGCTTACCTACGAAAACACGTATTCCAAGTAGAATTAGTTATTGTTACTTCTTTAATTGCTGTTGCTCGTAAAATTATTATTCTTGACTTAGAGAAAGTTACAGGAATTGATATAATCGGCTTAGGAATTGCCATTTTAGCTTTATCTATCAGTTATTTAATCATTCGTTCTAGTAATTCCAAACAATCTCATTAAATTTGTTCATATTTAACAAGCATTTATATTAATTGAAATATTTTTTGCTCTCACATGAAGATATAACAATCATCTAGAATATATCAATTATTAATAGTTTAAAAATCTCTCTCACTTGTCCTCCTTGTCTATTTTGTCTGTTTATCAAATAGCACTGCCACAAGTTTTTTATGATTTAAAATATGGCAAACTTTTTTAATTTTGAAGCAGATTTTGTAAATTCTCTACGTTGCATCCCAATGCAAGTGAGATATAAATTAGATACTTGCGGAATTAAACTCAAGTTATCAGATTGGTTACAAATGACGCAAGATGAGCGTGAAGCTGTACTAGAATTACCTTGCACTACACAAACAGAGATTGACGCTTACAAAGAATATCTCCAACAACTAATTTTAGAAAAAACAGGTACACCTGTAGGACAACTACCTGTAGATGCTTATCCTGCTTGGATGGACTCTAGTACCATCCCCACCAACTTACAAGAAAAAGCTCAAGAATTAGGAGTCAACTTGAGTCTAGAACAGTGGGTGGCTTTAACTCCCTTGCAAAGATTTGCCTTAATTAAACTCAGCCGTCCCAGCCATGAAAATAAAAATTTTCCCCATGCTATAGAAGAATTTCATCTGATTTAATAAATTTGTAGTTCACACTTTATATTTAGGGACGAGGTGGACAAGGTAGACAAGGTAGATTAGAACTTACGCAACTGGTATATTTTTTCTGTAGGGTGCGTGACTCAATGAGAAGATTTGAACGTAGTCATCAGATTTATAGCGTCACGCACCAACCACCAATTGTGACACTTACGTAATTCCTATAGATATAAGTTTTGTTGAGTAAATAAATTAAATCATTTATTTTTTAAAGTACCGTTAACAAATAAAAAATGACCATTGACGAAAAGGATAACAAAATATGGCAGCTAAAAAAATCTTGATGCTGGTGGGCGATTTTGTGGAAGATTATGAAGTGATGGTTCCCTTCCAGGCGTTGCAAATGGTAGGACACACTGTTCATGCTGTTTGTCCAGACAAAAAAGCTGGTGAAAAAGTCAGAACCGCAGTTCATGATTTTGAAGGCGACCAAACTTATACTGAAAAACCTGGACACAACTTTACTTTAAACGCTACTTTTGCCGAAGTAAATGTTAATACTTATGACGCGCTCGTTATACCTGGAGGACGCGCACCAGAATATATTCGTTTAAATCAACAGGTATTAGAAATTACTCGTCATTTTGCTCAAACCAATAAACCAATTGCTGCTATTTGTCATGGCTTACAGTTGTTAGCTGCGGCTGATGTGTTGCAAGGTAAAAATTGTACAGCTTATCCAGCTTGTAGTCCAGATGTGCGTGCATCTGGTGGTAATTATGTCCAAATTCCAGTTGATGAAGCGATAGTAGACGGAAATTTAGTCACCGCACCAGCTTGGCCTGCACATTCCCGTTGGTTGGCAGAGTTTCTCAAAGTACTTGGTACTAAAATTGAACATCCAGAAGTTGCCCAAGTTTAAGGATGAAATACAAAATTAGTCAAGCCTCATAACAAATCCACGCCAGTTTGCTGATGCTAGGAAACCCCTCAACCGCAACTGGCTCCCTAATTTTAATGGTGGGAGTTTCCCTGTTGTCTGTTGCCTTTTCAAAAACGAGATTGCTATAAATGCCTCAATATGTTGTCAACACTACTAAAAATTTCAACCATTACTGCACATTTTTTGGTGGTGGGCTTTGCATAACATAAAATCTATGTATTATGAGAAATATTTACCAACAAACAGGTACATAAGACACTAAAAATAGCCATAATGCTTGTCAATATGAAGTTAGATAATTTTAAATTTTGCATGAGAAAATTTTGAATTTCTGAGCAGAAACTAAAGCTATAGTGGATTTAGTAATTCTGCTGTCGGTATGACTAAGGTTAAGTCATCCTACCAGAATATTTTATGAATTAGTTTGGGAAGACACTCTAACTCGATGACAGGCAAAAACGCAAGACATAACGCTTTTCTGCGGCTGGTGTCTGGTAATGCAGCAGCTTTTGGTTCAGAATCTCGTTACCCGCTACACGCAAGTAAAGAGATGGTAATTGGACGTGACCCCAGCTGTCAGGTTGTCTTGGATGCCATGATGTATCGAATGGTATCTCGTCGTCATGCTGCGGTTCGCCCTCTCTCTTCATCTCCAGACAATAAATTTACTTGGGTAATTTGCGATTTAAACAGTGCTAATGGTACTTATCTCAATGGTCAACGTTTTTATGGATGTCAAGAATTACAATCAGGCGATCGCATTGGTTTAGGTAGTGATGGGCCACAATTTATTTTTGAGTATGACTTGATACCTCAACCAACAATGATGACGAAACAAAACGCATCATTGCCTTCTGCTGCTAACTTTCAAAACCATACCCAAATCAAACAGCCTGATTCAGTTAGCTTTACACAACTTTTTCCGATTATTTCTACTGGTAAGGATTTAACTCGTAAGGCTTACCTTGTTCCCGGAATACTTACAGTAGTTTTTGTAGTGCTGATGTTTGCTACTGTTGGTAGACCCCAGGCTAACCAAGTTATTGTGGCTAGTTACATTGGCTTTGTGGTTTACTACTTTGTTTATCAACTTTGTGGTAAGCCTAAGCCTTGGTGGGTTCTCATTGGTACGGCGCTGACTACAGCTTTAATCTTGCTGAGTCCTATCTTAGATTTATTTATCTTTATTTTTCGTGTAGTCTTGCCAGGGAACTTAGCCGCCGCTCAAGATGCTACGATTACAGAACTTTTCATCAGGATGTTCTTTGGTGCAGGGTTGATGGAAGAACTGCTTAAGGCGTTGCCAATCTTAGGTGCATATTTCATTGGCAGTAAATTACCTTCACCTTGGCGCGAACATATTGGTGTGTGGGAACCTTTGGATGGTATTCTTCTCGGCACAGCTTCGGCTTTGGGTTTCACACTTTTAGAAACTCTGGGACAGTATGTACCAGATATCACTCAAAATGTGAGTCAACAGGTTGGTATTGGTGCGGCTGGTCAATTAGCCGGGTTACAATTGCTGATTCCCCGTGTTTTAGGCTCGGTTGCGGGTCACATGGCTTACAGTGGCTATCTGGGATATTTTATTGGGTTGGCTGTTCTCAAACCCAGTCAGGGTTGGCAAATTCTTTCTATCGGCTACTTAAGTGCATCTGTACTTCATGCTTTATGGAACGCGCTGGGTTCGATTAACGCTTTTTTATTGGTGGTGGTTGGAGTTTTAGCTTACGCTGTGTTGATGGCAGCAATTTTAAAGGCGAGGGCATTATCACCAACACGATCGCAAAATTTTGCAACTCGCTTTCTCGGCCCTAAATAAATATCTCGCAAACCTAACCGATCAGGGTAGAAGTCATAAATTTGCTTTCTGCCCAGTTTTTTCTATCTCAAGATAGATTGCTTTGTTGGGAAGATTGTCTTAACTTGACTTTATTCTGGAAGTATTTTATCTAAAGTTAAGTTCATATCGAAACTTTAGCATTAGTAACATTCACACTATCGACAGAAATTGAATCTTAGTTCATAGATAGAAAGTCTGAAAAAGTTCTGATTAAGCTTCTGTCTCTAACTTATCTATTTGTCTGAGTGCATAGTAAGCGATCGCCACACTCACTTTAGCTTGCTCGATTTCTGATAAAGTTGCCCAATCTCGATTTTTAATTTTATTCATAACTGATGTCAGGCTTTGTTTGTCGCTACTACGCATCGCATAAGCATAAGGACGAGCAAAAATTTCTATATCGTCGGTTTCCCATGCAGGTAATACTGTTTGAACACATTGCACTAGTTGTTCGCTGATTGATTGCTGCATAGCTGTCACTTCTGTGGCTTTTTGGGCGATCGCATTTAACCAGCCTGTGGGTACGCCAGCCGCAAAGGCACTATGTAAAGTTTCACAAAGACTGTCAAAAATGCTGACTTTTGTATTACATTTGTAATCAGCACAGTTTGTCACCTGAGACCATAACCCATCTAGCTTGGCGTAAAAAGATTGGGATCTAGTATGTAGTTCTTCTTCTAGGACATCTTGCATCGCAAACTGCTGTTCTAATTCATCAAAATATGCTTCAGCTTGCTCATCGGCAGGATTCCAAGGATAAGTCCCATCTTCGGGTTTTAGCAGTAGTTCGAGGAATTCTAATTCAGTTTGAGTGGGCGACGATGGGATATTGTTGGAATTGTCGAATTTGTTAATCATTGTTTTGACTCCTGATGAATTATTTAGCAGTACTGACTGCTACAAGTTGGAAATTAGAATTTCCGCAAAAATGAACCTGATTTTTATTTAGTAATTGAATCGGAAAAAATTTCATAAAGTAAGCGTGAAGCGTGAAGTATACAGTTCACAGTAATTTTTATTCTGAAAGAAGGCTTAATTTTCAATAATAAACTCCCAAGTTTCACTGCCAGAATTGCCAAACTTTAACTTAGCTCCAGGTTGTAATAGTACTTCTTCCCGGAGAATTTGTTGCCAGCCATTAGCACTCAGACACCAAGTTGTACCGTAAGTTGAGAGATCCTGTAAATAATAAGTTTGTACTGGAGTGTTACCAGTATAAGTATTACGACATAAAATTTCGGCATGACGCTTAGAAACTGATGGTTCAGGAATTATAATATCGTTGTCTTGAGTGCGACCAATGCGAGTTACACCGACACGTAAAAACCAAGTTCTACCTCCTGGGGAGAGCGATCGCAAACAAGCTCTAGAAGTAGCACGATTTACATTAATAATTGAGATATCTGGTAACTCTGTAATTCCCTCATCAATGCTTTTAACAAGTTCGCCATTGAAATCTGGATGTAAATACAGAACTGGTAAAGTCCAAGCAGGTTGGTTGAACTTATACAGTGTTAACATTTCTTGGCGAGCTTCTGCCACAGCTTCATCGATGGGTTTGCGCGATCGCAAAGCCTCAGCAAAAGCTTGAATAAAACTGTGGCTTTCATGGTCAGCAATCACATCCCGCATTCCTAAAACTGCTGGTACACCATGCCGAATGAGTACTTCTGCTAAACTACTGGCGGGAATTGCTTGGTGATTGACTGCTGCTGGTTGCGCTCCCCAACAAGCATTAAAAACGGCTAATTTTAAACCACTCCGAGTTAAGACTTGCGCCAATTCTATGCCATTGAGCGTTTTATTGGGACGCAAAAATAACAATCCTCCATCTGGCCCAGGCAAGCCATGACCAGCGTAAAAAAATATATTGTAAGCTTTCGTTTCTAATTCTTGAATCAACTCTTGGGGTGTTGGTTGAATCAGCGTTTTAACCATACAAGGCGCAAACCCAGAATAATTGCGGTTGATTGGCGGCTGATTCTCCAAGATTTGTTGCAAAATTCTGGCTTCTTGTTCTAGTGCCAAGTTTTCATCATGACCTAATACCAGCAAGATATTTAAGGCCTGATCCGTGCGTAAAAATGGCAGTGGTTCAACTTCACTAGTGGTACGACTAAACAGTAAATCCTGGGAAAGCGAAATCGCGGCTTGTCCGGGTTGACGCTGCATAATTTCCCAAGGTAAAGCAATCAAATCTGGGTCACGAATTTCGATTTGAAAGCGTAAACGTGTGTCCTGTCCCATCGCAATTCCACAACTGCGTTCGAGACTGCTGAGAATTGGCCCGTCAAATACCCAGCGCCACAAATACAGACCTAAGTATTGCATCAGACGACCACTATAACCAGGCATGTGGCCGGAATTAGTGGTACCTAAATTCAACGCGAGGGGGTTAGCAGGTTGAGGTGCTGTGTTGGCTATAACATTTAAACCACTGTGTCCAGCAAACATTTGCTGCCACTCTTGCCAAACTTGATTCAGATCAGCAGGCCATACACAGTCACGCAGAACATAGCCACTAGGGTAGGGAGCTTTGACCACCCAAATGGCAAAGCTATCTGTGCCAGTATTGATGAGACGGGCGATCGCTAAGTTCAGGGATGGCATGGGTTCTTTAAATTAAAAGGTAGAAACCAAGGACTTGCGATAATAATTTTCCATGAGGAAAACTCTTCGCCTGGAAATTTTAAATCTAGTGATTAAATGTATTATTCCAGGCTTTTACAAGTTTATCGAGTATTTGTTGCATTTTCACCTTGGTAAATACAGGAGTTTAACTATCTGGCAATTGGGATAAGTTATTGCAACTACTGGTTTCGTTGGCTTGGAGTACAGAAATGCCTTGACGTTGCAGTTGGGCTAACTTAACACGCAGTGGTTTGTTAGGTTGAGGAGATGAGGTATTTTCAGCAGAGCAAAGCCGCAATTGAATCACAGATTCCTGAGCATTGGGTGTATCTCCCGGTTCGACTTCAACCACTTGCAGAAAACTACCAGCTTCTAACTTCTGATCATCCAAAGTGATTGCTTGACTATTTGTAATTACCCAACCCGGAGCAAGGTTATTGAGCGATCGCTCATTTGTAGCAGTAGGAGTTGGCTGTACAGTAGGGCTAGGATCTGTAGTTAAGAACGGTGGTGACATAAAAAGTCCACGCACCAGTAGTCCTAAAGAACCTGCGGCGATCGCAATAATCATTGGCACAATCAAATGCAGTGGCAGTTGTTGAAGAGAAGTAGATTTATGTTTGGGAATTAAAGTTTTCTGCTCAGAAATATCTTCTAGTAAAGTTGGTTGTAAAGGCTTCGGTGCAACTTTAGCGGTTGTGGTACTAGGACGTTCAACAATCACCGCTTTTAAGGTAAGTTCTGGCTCAACATATTTAACTTGATAATGAACTAAAGCGATCGTTACATTATCGTGACCATTCTTAGTGTTGGCAATTTCCAGTAATTTATCAGCAACTGTGACTAAATCTGTTTCTTCTGTCAAAATTGGTAAAATTTCTGTTTCCCAGTATTCTTCCACGCGGTCAAAGTCACTTAAGCCATCAGATGTCAACAGAAACACAGCATCTTCATCCAAAATAAACCTCTGTGCTGTTGGATGTAATGCTGTACTAGAACTCATCCCTAATGCCTGAACCAAGGAACCCGAACCACTCTGTTGCACCGCTTCCCGGTAAATAGCATATCCCAAGCGTACTTCCCTAGAAGCAACATCATCGTCCAAAGTAACTTGGTAGCAACCATCCCGTGTAATCCAATAAGCGCGACTATCGCCAACATGGGTAATATACATCTCATGGGCTACTGGCAATGCCATCACCAAGGTTGTACCCATACGTTTTCTCCCCTGGCGATTTTCACTGTCATTGCGCTGGCTAATTTTATCATTAGCAACTGCCACAGCTTGCTCTAAGTCTGCCAGCAGCAGTGAGGGGTCTATATGGTTGTAAGGAACTTTGGTGAGTTGTTGAACTTGTTGCTGAATAGTATCAATTGCTAAATTAGATGCGACATTACCGCCTTCATGTCCACCAATGCCATCACAGACAATAGCCAATGCTGTAGCTTGCGGCGGTTTACTCAACATTGTGCCACTTGGGGGATAACAGGCATCTTCGTTGCGTTGGCGTTTTGGGCCAGTGTCCGTTTTGGTGATAATTTTAATTTTCGGCGATTGCAATTCCCCTAATTCTGCTAATCCCTGGTCTAAAACTGAGATTAGCACTTCCGCCGAATTGATTTCTCCGTGAATCAGATAATTACTAACTTGGTTAACAAATTCGGCAATGACTGGTTTGGTGTCTGGTAATAACTGCTGCCAAAATTCTCCTAAGTCAGATAATGTTGGTGTTGCAGTGTCAACACGCAATTCTAACAAGCGAACTAACGGCCCTTCCACCCTTAACAAGTGAGCTTCCAGCAAGCTAGAAGCCACACCTTCACTCGCCAAAGGCTGCCAGAGATGGGCTAATTGCCAGAGCCAATTCAGTTGACGTATAGATGTCGCATTGCGCCACGCCGTAGTTAACTGCGGACACAATCTTAATTGAGAGTCTGTCGTCGGTTCTGTGAATAAAGGCGGTTTTTCTAAAAGTAAAATTTCTTTACGAGAGCGTCCGTCTTTGAAAGACAATACTCCATACACCTGGGGTATATGTAAGCGGTAGGGAATTAATCTCAAATAAGCTCTAATTGTTTCTAAGTTTTCTGTTTCTAATCCGTGAGGGAGTAAGCCAGGCTTAGTATCTAAAACAACAGATTTATTCAGGACTAAATAGCGATCGGCTAATATTTCTCCAGGACTACCCACATTTAGAACATCACCCACAACCCAGAGATATCGTTTGGGTAGGGGTGTAGAACATCGTTGACAAAACTTATGCGTCAGGGGGTTGGCAGCCTGACAAAGTTCATTTGGGCAGTAGAGGGTTGCCGCATCATTTTCCATAGTGTTCGCACTGATTAGCGATTGGCAATTTCTTCAAAACCATAGGCAGTGAGCAGTATTAGGCTGCTCTTGTTCTTGCAAACAGACAGACATATCCCACTGGGGATCATGATTCTAGCTGGGAAACACCAGTCAATGCTAATACTTGATTGAAAGAATTTATGCAAATATCACACTCCTTGGCCAATTCTACAGCCTCATCATAACTTTTCTTGTTCTGTGACTTTCCGTTGCCAGTGCAACTAACTTTCAGTCTGTCAACAAAGCTTAACCTTTACTTATCTGTAATTGGGTGCTTTGAGTTAATTAGAGCATTAGAAAGCCATACATAATACAACTATTTCTTTAATTTATAAGTCAATATGGTTTAGTTAAAGTTAAAAATCTCCAAATTTACCCAGAAATCTGGGTGATAAACTTCTTTGATGTGCTTTACTGAAATAGATGGGCTGCTCAGTTACAAACTGTAAATTAATTTTATTTAAGAATTGAAAAGTTAGTTGTTAAACTAGCTAAATTGCAGTTATTAATCTGCTAAAGCCAGGATACGAAAAATTTTTGTTTTATTACCCAGAATCCAAGTAGTCAGAATAGTTACCAGAAGCAGAAAAAATTGTGAAATTCCTTCCACATTCTGACTTATGGCTCTTGGTTTCGGAATTCTGATGATTTTGTCTTCTATGAGACGATGTAATTTTGCTAACTGTTAAAAAAGTAAAAATTTTGATTTTCTCAGAGATGGTTTTCAAACATAGCTTGATGAATATATATCGATTATAAGATGGTATATAGCAGCAACAACTGGACATTTCTAAAGAGATAGGAGTGAGAATACACATCACTCCTATCTCTTGACTATTGAATAATCAAACTTATGCACTAACCAGAGCTGATCGGACAACTTTTATTCTGGTTGCTGAGGATGCAAAGTCTTCATTACTATTGATTTGTAGCTCTGTGCTTGCTGTACAGGTTGCTACTACTTATTGTCTACAGCCACTTGGGGAACTCCCATACTGTAATTTGTAACGCGAGCAGATAGGTTGTAGCTGATTTCGCCTTTTTGGAGGAGCGATCGCAGGTAATGCTCCAAATCTGAACCAATGCGGCGTAAGTTGTAGTCTGTCAGGTCTGCACCACTAGAAGATTCTACCAATTCGTCAAATTTACGATAAATTTTTTGTAGAGCATCTTCATTCCAATTAAATTCGTTGTCTGGGTCAACATCCAACGTTAAAACTTGATTACTGGGAACTAATTCGCCATCCCGGTCAATTTCTGCCGCAAAAATGCGGATATGCCGGGTTGTGGACTTGAGCAGCATTGGGTTGTCCATAGAATGGTGTAAAGGTTTCAGTTGATTACACTGAAATCATTGTAGACGGTTGCCCAGCCCTAAAATCTGCTCTATCCATAAGCTTTCATTAATTCATCAGTAGTTAATTATTATTCTCACCATACATCTGCCTCTTCCTATCTCATTTTTGGGTGAGATTTTTGAGTGTGGCTATAGCTAGTACTGCCAAACTCGTTTTGTGTGCAAATAAATCATTTATACCTACATACCATTACTTAAGCTGCTAATTTTTGATTTTTATACGTAAGCTTTGACTGAATTGTTGACTATGGCTGTTTCACTGCCGCATTTTTCGCTTGTACAATGCAAAAGTTTCAGGTTTTTGATGCAGATGAATTCTGACTTTTGTACTTAAAATAAGTATTCCAACAGTGTATATTTCTCTACCCCGACTCAACATTCTACTCTTAATAAATTTATTCATCAAAATCTCCTGAAATTATTGATGAAAAAAACTAACATCAAGTGTTTTCACGTAATGATGGTGAAGTTTCCTCTAGGGTTAATTAAATTGAAAAAATACAGCGATTTTACTTACGTATAATTACCAAAAAGTCAGTAAAAACTCGAACTGTTATTGACGTTAAGATGAAGTTGATGTAAAAACCTTTAAAAAGGTAGAACAACTTCTTACAGAAACTTTATTGTATAGAATCTTAAAAACTGAATAATAGTGATGGTTTACCTAAACCAGTTCTGGTGGCAGAAGATTACAACTTCAGGTGTGCAAGACTAGTGAGAAAAAACATAGGAGATAAAAATGAACCCCAGAATGAGATGAGTTGAAAATCTTAAATTACATCGGTATAGATTCAAAAAAAAAGATAAAGGATGTTTGCTGGGGATAATAGTTCCTCAATTTCATAGCTACCACGTCAAAAAATCCGCAAAACTTATGAACTCGAAAGCATTACCACGCCAAATAAATAATATTGAAGTCGGTGTTTATGAATGCGAAATTCATCTCAAATTCCGATTGATTGAGGAAAAGAGTCTCCTGGGCGATCGCGAGCAACTGCTGCAAGTACTACTAGACGCTTTAACTGAAGGTTCTGATGACTTTTTAGAAACGCTGCAAGCCTCTGTGAAAGCGCAGGAAGTTTCAGAATTTAAGGCCTCACCCCAAATGCGTCGTCAACTGATGCGTTTACGGAATGCGGCTGATAACACTCAATAGTCGGTTCTTAAACTCTCCAGCAATTGAATGGCGATAGTTGATGAATGAAGCATAATTAAGGTAATTTTTGCTGTTCGCTCATTCCCTGTGTTATGTCATATCATCATAAAGTTGGTTTTAACCTCACTACCAAGCTGCAAGCTTAAATTTGTGTTGTCTTACAAAAACTTCATCAAGCATCTAAAATTCGCTCCAATCCTGTAGCTAATCAATAATTTGATGCTTACAGTTGAGGAAGATTTATCTACCTGTAAAATTTTTCTACCCAGGGTGTCGCTTTGTCCAGAGATAGCATTCAGAATGAATCTATCTATATGTTGTTGACTATCTCAACAGTCCAAAATATCTGGCAGATATTTATTGTGATGTCTAATGTATTTGAATAATTTGGGTAGGATGGTAGGCTCAAAACTTGACACCAACTTGGAAAATGACTACGAGAGCTAGATTAAGGAAAAGCTAACCGATCAACCCTTCCAAAATCTAAAATCTCAAGTTCAAATTGGTATTACCTTTTCAGGTTGGTAAAATACTCGTTTACTACAGTATTAGGAATGTATTTTTATAGACTTTTCAACCAGGAGTTTACTGATTATCAAAGCTCCTGGTTGCCTTATGCTTAAGCGTTGAGTAGTTGTGTTGTGCATCTGAAAAATCCCAAAATTACTCCGAAAGTTTCACTTAGCCAGACCGTGTTCTAGCGCAAATCGAACTAATTCTGTACGGCTATTGGTACCAGTTTTGCTGAACAAGCGGCTCACATATTTTTCTACATTCCGAACACTTGTCTCTAAGCGACGAGCAATTTCTTTATTCATCAGCCCTTCAGCTACTAGATTTAAAACACTTTGCTCTCTTGGTGTCAAATCGATTTTGAAGGGAGCCGGAGATTGAGCGATCGCACTTCTTTGTGTTAAAAGAGCTTTGATTTGCGCGATTTGATTGGCTAATTCGGCAATATCCGGGGTTTCACTGTCTTCACCTGTAAATGCAGGCTTAACAAGACGACGAGCCAGCAAGTTTTCTACTATTGCTACTAACTCATCTGGATCAAAAGGCTTTGGTAGATATGCGTCAACACCTGCTTGATAGCCTTGAATGCGATCGCCTGTCATACCCTTCGCAGTTAAAAAGACAACAGGTAGTGTTTGAAAGCGTGGGTCTTCTCTTAATTGTTTCAGAAACTGATAGCCATCCACTTGAGGCATCATAATATCAGAAATCACTAAGTCAGGCCTATTCTGTTCCATCAAATCCCAGCCTTCACGGGCATTACTGGCAACTTGAACACTAAAGCCGCTTTCTTGTAAGTAATCCTTCACAGCTTCTCTCAATCCTGGTTCATCATCTACCAGTAACAGTTGTGCTGACATTTAACACTTCCTTAAGTCTACCTTTTTCCAATTTAGCGAAAGTTGGCAACCAATGGTCACAGAGTTAGTCATTAATAGTCTTTGTTGAACTAGCTCACAACTGATCCTGATGCTTTGCCATGACCAACGGTCTACATGATCTAGTATGTGAGTCTGCCATACAACATTATTTTATAAATTGCCCTATGCCCGGCACAATGGACTGTTTACCTAGAAAGTGTAGAGGTATGGAGAGGAGAGAGAAAAATTTTTTTAGAGAAGAGGTTGACAGTGAGGGGAAGGTTAGTTATATTGGATAAGTGCCTGAGAGAGGGGGCGCTGCAAAGCGAAGCTCGCTCGAAGGGAACCGAACCATGAAAAGAT
>NZ_JACJSE010000031.1 GCF_014698045.1 Aulosira sp. FACHB-615 | reverse complement strand
GGTGCGAAAGTTATTTGTTTATCCCCATACTCCCCCGATTTTAATCCAATTGAATTATGGTGGTCACAACTTAAATCTTTTTTACGCAATTTTGCTCCAACTACAACAGAAATGGTTGATAAACTAATCTCAGTTGCACTCGACTTAATAAATCCTCAACATTTAAGAAACTGGTTTGCTAGTTGCTGCTACTGTACCTCATAACAGCCGTAGGTGCTGTATTTGAATCACAGTCCTTGTATTTTATCTTGTTTCATCCCCACAAGGGGATAATAAAAAATCCCTAGCAAACGGTTTAGGCGATCGCTAGGGATAATAATATTGTTATGCCACGCTATAAAAACGCAGGTGTTTCGGTAGTCAATCAACTTAAAGCTTTATTCTTGGGTAAATTTCTCACTCCTTGCATATCAAAAATAATCAAAAACTTGATATTTTTGCTTGAATGTTGCAACACTTGTAAATAAGCAACTGCATCATCACGGCGACGAAATCTTGCAATAACATTAGAAATATCGCCAGCATTATCTGACAGTTGTTGATTAGATAAAACCCGAATAATGCACCAAGGATGCAGTTGCTCTTGATAGGTCATTATAACCACCTTGCAAATGTTATAAAATACCCAGAAATTCAGCTTTAAAATTGACTATTATCAAAGTAGCTAATGAGTATTTGTTAAGACAGAGCAAGATGCTATTGACAAATTACTTAAACTATGAGTCATGCTGATTAAAGCATAACCAATGCAAAACCTGTTCAGGAATCTCCTCAAAATGTTCTAGAAAAAAATCCATCAAAGCCAAATGAAGTAAATCATTATGTGTGGGATAGCGTCGATTAGAGCTACTTCTGAACCAACCTCTTACTGTTGAATCAGAACGGGAACATATCAAGGCAATTAGTTCATAACTTACAGACCATTTGGCATAAAATTGTGCTGGTGTCATACTCAATTCCCAATTGCTATAGAGTAAAATCAGATGTTGTTCGCGTGCAGTGATTCGACGAAGATTAGACATAGTGAATAAGTAAAAAGTAAAAAGTAAAAAGGCAAAAGAAAGAGCCAAGATTAGAAGTCGTAAAAAGTGGTAGGTTGGGTGTAACGAAGTGAACCCCAACATTATTAAGACTTATGCAACTGGCAATTTTTCCTGTAGGGTGTGTGACGCAGCAAGAAGATTTGAACGTAGTCATGAGACTTATAGCGTCACGCACCAACCACCAATTACGACACCTGCATAAGTCCTGATTGTTTAACGTGATTTGGACAGAACCTAACCCCAACCCTGCTTGTAGCTAAAGCTGCTCAAAATCTATAACTGAGTACCAAAAAATGAGGGTCTTAAGCCTCTCCCCGCGTCGGGGAGAGGTTTGGAGAGGGGTTCTTCCAAATTTATTACATGATTAGTGCGAATCTAAATGTGTGATAATGATGCTTTGTTCCTCCGTATAATGCCAGTAAAATCTTTTCGCCATTGATGCAGAAGAACTCCAAATTTCACCATCTTTGCAGTAATAGCGATGGGTTCTTAAACTGCGATATGCAGGGCCATTATTAGCGAAACATTCAAAAGCTTTATCGTATTGTTTGCGGTCTTTTAGAGATAACGAATCAAGTTGTTTTTGGGCTTTTGCAGCGAAAATCAAACGGAATTTAACAGCTTGAATGTGCATTCAAAAGTTTCCAAATGTGCAAACTCGACCGAAGCGTAGAGACTTTTGCACAGGTGGAGCGCGTGATTTTTTCTCAGCGTTCATTTTGCGATAATTTATGTGGGTAAGTAGTTAAACATAATTAATTACACAAAGTCATTGCGAATGGAGCGAAGCGAAATGAAGCAATCGCAAGGGCTGGGATTGCTTCGCTTCGCTCGCAATGACTGTAATTAATTTTGCGTGGTTACTTAATACTTTGTTTGCGGTTGCGTGAGCTAAACGATAAATGCTGCGTCATCTACTACAAACTCAGGTTGTGTTCCCAACACTGCAACTTTGCAACGGTTGTGTGCAGACATTGGATAGAATCTCACTTGGTCTTCGCGTTTATTCACAAGTCGAAACAGGTATTTGGATAAAGTTTCATATTGATTTTCATCCAACACACACTCAAAAACCGACTTCTGCACCCGCAAACCATAAGACTCTAAAAGTTTTGCGACTTTGTTGCGACGTGTATCACTAACAATGTCGTAACAAACTAAATAAAACATTATTGTTTCACCAGCTTTAGAGGAACAGTTGGCGGTTTAGTAGTGTTGATGAAATCAGAATTTGCAGGATGAAACTTCAACGCCAAGGGACGATAAAATTCTACATCTCCCAGTAAAGATGCAAGATATTCTCGCACCTGTAAATCAAGACATTGGCGATAACTTATTTCTCCACCATAAGGATGTAGTACAAAAGTGCGTAGTTTTCCTTCCCAATGTTGGAGAAACTTTTGCAGAAGTTTGTGAGAGTGGTTTTTCCCGTTACCATTACCATTACCATTAGTATTAGCTAAATTTCGGATAAAATTTAGCACCAAGTCATCAACCATCAGTGCGCGAAATTCTGCGGTGAAGTCCCATGCTAAAGGTAGTTCATCATGCTCTTTGTGGTGTAAGATTGCATAGTTGGGGTCGAGTCCTACTGTATTTAGCAGCGTGTAAATATATTGGTGTAGCAGTTGGTTGCCTAAATCGATGAGTCCACTAATACGCTTTCTATTGATATATGGAGAACTATTGTAGAAGCTGAGTAAAGAAGTCAAAGCACAGTAATAAATATTATCAGCTTCTTCGCTGTATTCCTGTAGTTCTTCGATTCCTGGTGCTACTGATAAATTATCCATCAAGAGCATTAGATAATTTAATGCTCTTTGGGTTGTGTAATTAGCATAGTGACGATTCCAGTTTTGCAAAAGAGTATGCTGATTGTGCAGTTTTGCCCAGATAATACTTTCTGCTATAGCGCGGTTAAATTCAGTCTTGCTTGCGTGTCTACGCTGGTAGCTGAAATATTTAGCTCGTGTTTGGGACGGATTTTCTAGTCTGCCTAAATATTCACCAGTTTGGGTTAGATATAAGACGGGAATCTGATATGAAGTAACAAGTTTAATTACTTCTTTTGGTAAACTGATATTCCCAAAAATGATGAACTGATTGATATTCCGAATTGGAATACAGATGCGTTGATTTTGTTGAGAAAACACCTTTAAATATTGGTGTTGAATTTGGAATGATACGTCTTGTTCTGTGATGTAAATGGTAGACATAAATTGAAGTCAACTAGGTTTAGTTGTAGGTAAAAAACTTTTCTTTCTTTACCTATGTTTCAATTTTTTCATGTTGATATATGGGTTCATATTTGCGTTTAAGCAATTTTTATATGACTTGGTATATGAGTTATATGAGTTGCTAACAAGGCATTAAAAAAAGCTGGAAATAAGTAACCACGCAAAATTAATTACAGTCATTGCGAGCGAAGCGAAGCAATCCCAGCCCTTGCGATTGCTTCATTTCGCTTCGCTCCATTCGCAATGACTTTGTGTAATTAATTATGTTTAACTACTTAGTATCCCAGACTTAAGCATATCTAAAACAATAAAGTGATTGTTTATACTTTTTGTTGATTTAGCCAAGCTTCGAGTTCAGCCACTTCTGAGAAATTTAACAACTCTTCTCCCCATCCAGGGGTAAAAGTACAGTCACAGGTAAAATAGATGTACGCCAAGCCTCCATCCCCAAATCCCACAAACCACCATGAAACAAATTACCCTTGCAGAACTTCCCGAAACTGTCCAAAACCTAATTAACCAAGCTCAAAAAACAGGCGAACCCCTCACTATCATCCAAAATGGTGTCCCCTTCGCCATCATATCCCCCATTCAGAAAAAATCACTCCTGCAAACACTTTCTACCCTTGAACCATTGGACGAAGACTTTGCCGACGTGGACGAAGGATTATTGCCCTTAGAGGGTGTTTGAAAAAAGGAATTAAAACTCAATGAGTTTTTGCAAATTTTAGGAACCATCGGCGTAAAGTTTCCATCCCCGTGAGGGGTAAAGGATTTAAAACCCGTCCCTTCCACATGGTACTGGACGACCCTCTCCTGTTTCCATCCCCGTGAGGGGTAAAGGATTTAAAACGCTTATCGAAGCTTTCGGTGCCGAATACAAAAAAGGACAATGTTTCCATCCCCGTGAGGGGTAAAGGATTTAAAACTTAATAGAAAACGGCCACGCAGTTTACCTGCATTGGAAGGTTTCCATCCCCGTGAGGGGTAAAGGATTTAAAACTCTTTGCAATAATGTGCAAGACTGTTGCAGCATGTTAGTTTCCATCCCCGTGAGGGGTAAAGGATTTAAAACATTATAAACTACAGGCAACAGCAGAAAAAGAAGCAAGTTTCCATCCCCGTGAGGGGTAAAGGATTTAAAACGATTGGAAATGAGGATAGAAGCTCTTACAGGCTTATCGTTTCCATCCCCGTGAGGGGTAAAGGATTTAAAACCTCTGAAATCCCTCCTACTACACAACGAAAAATCCCGGTTTCCATCCCCGTGAGGGGTAAAGGATTTAAAACTGATGATGTTATTCAATATGGTTCCAGATCTTGCACCAGAATGTTTCCATCCCCGTGAGGGGTAAAGGATTTAAAACGAGTATTTTTATTAAGTTACAGAGGAGAATTTGTAACAAGTTTCCATCCCCGTGAGGGGTAAAGGATTTAAAACTTTCTGGGAGTTTTGAAATCAATAAAAGATTTCAGGTTGAAAGTTTCCATCCCCGTGAGGGGTAAAGGATTTAAAACTCAAATTCAGGAAGGAGATTTAAAATATCCTTCTTGTTTCCATCCCCGTGAGGGGTAAAGGATTTAAAACATTTTCTCGGAAAGCTCGAAAATGATGCTTTAAGTTTCCATCCCCGTGAGGGGTAAAGGATTTAAAACCAATGCATTTTTTACGTGAACACGTTATTCTACAATAAGTTTCCATCCCCGTGAGGGGTAAAGGATTTAAAACAACGCCAACGCCAACGCCAACGCCAACGCCGCCATTGCGTTTCCATCCCCGTGAGGGGTAAAGGATTTAAAACTCTTTCTCGCGTCCGCGTTGAGAAAAACGACAAACTGTTTCCATCCCCGTGAGGGGTAAAGGATTTAAAACCCTACTCTTACAGAGAGCTTACCAAATAAGGCTTACAGAACCATAAAACTGAGGGGGGTCTATTTTTACTGTCAACAAGCCATAGTTATTGACAATAAAGCAGTTTCAAAGCCACTCAAACCCTTATACAGTAAGCCATCTGAGGGGGTCTACGAAACAATCAGCTTTTCAGCCTTTGGATGACCCCCTCAGTTTACATTTCTTTACAAAATGGCTTTAGGAAACTAACCATGTTGATTGAATTTTCATGGTGCAGGCGTTGGTATAAACAATACCATACTAATCAACATGATGCAATTTCTTGATTAAGGTTTCCAAATCATTGGTCGATAGATTTTTACCTCTCTTGTCAGACAAGCTACGTACTCTCGCACTTGTAACTCTAAACACCTACGAAAACTCACCTTATATCCTGTGTTGGGGTGCGTTAACTCAGACTGCAACTTTTCTTCCCAGTGCTTGAGAAACTTTTTCAACGTATGGGGTTGTAGATATACGCCTCCTTTTTCATCAGGAGAAGTAAAATCATCCTCTGTGAAAATATTGGAATTAATCAAATAAGCCACTAAAGAATCAACTAGTTGAGCGCGAAATTCCTCCATTAAATCGCTAACCAAAGCTGGGTGATTATCGCGGGGAACATGAAGATTACCAAAATGACTGTGCAATCCTACAGCTTGGATAAACGAGAAAATATTATGGCTGAGTAACGTATATCCTAAACTTAAAAGGCTATTTACAGGGTCAGTTGGTGGGCGTTTGGTACGCTTTTCAAATTTAAACGCACCAGAAAATAAACTTCCTAATGCTTGAAAATAAACTGTTGCGGCTCTTCCTTCATATCCTCGCAACGCATCCATACTTTCTGCAAAAGGTAATTTATCCATCAAAATATCTAAATCTTTGATTGCTTCTTTGACAAGATTATCGTCAAATTCTGATGATTTTCGGCGTTTTAAACGCATCAATAAAATTCGAGAGTTATGAATTTTAGCTGTCACAATTACTTCTGCTATAGTTCGTGTAAATTCAGGATTTTGGCAACGTTCTACTTGCAACATCAAATATTCAACCTTAGCATCACCAGAAACTTGCAACCTCCCAAAATACCTACCCTTCTGCGATAAATACATAATCGGAATCCTTCGCCGCAACGCCATACTCACCGCACCGTGAGATACATTACAACAACCAAACAAAACTACATTACTCACCCGCATTACCGGGACTTTAATGCGTAATTGACCTTGATAAAAAACCTGAAACTGCTGATTTTTAAGGCTTAAATATGCGCCTTGGTCGGTTATATATAAAGTAGTCATAGTATCCTGCCAGTAATGAGATAAAGATGCTCTAGGAAAGTTAATTGGCTTGTCGATACTGCAAGCTTTAGGCGGACGAGAAACTGGTTTTATTGGTCTTGGTTTAGTGCGAAAATAAGGCGTACCCGAATCATTAATTACCCATTCACCTGGGCGTACAGGTTCTGGTGGTGGCGGTGCATAAACTTCACCACCAGCAAAGCGATAACCTAAAAAGGTAAACTCATCATCAGGAGTAAAAATCTGTGTCTTCTCTGGTTGGAGAGTTAAATAAACCTCTCCCAACCAAACAGTAATTTTGTCGAGGATGCGGTTTGCTTCTTGCCAACTATTACAAGCAATCACAAAATCATCACCATACCGTACTAAGTTAATACCTTGACTGAGACATTTTTTATCAAAATCAGTCAAATATAAATTAGCCAAAGCACCAGAAAGTATCCCTCCTTGTAATACTCCCTTACCAAAATTGCGATATTGTCCAACAATGATAATTCCTGATTGCAACTGTTGTTCTAGTAACTGTAAGATAATTGGTTCTAGTGATAACTGCTCCAAAAAAGTTAACAACAATGCCCAAGACAGATTGTCAAAAAAATTCGCAATATCAGCCTTAATTATCCATTTCGGTTGATATTGATAGTACCTATATAAATGCTGTACTGCTTGTTGGATATTATGTCCTGGACGATAAGCATAGCTGCAATCTAGAAATGTATCTTCTAAAGGAAAATACAACTCATCAAGTAGTAATCGCTGGACAATTCTATCCCGCACAGTCGAGATACCAATCAATCGTTTATCACCATTTTTCTTAGGGACATAAAATCCCTTGGCGGGACTGGCTTTGTAAGCTTCATGATTGAGTTGATAGGCAATATTCTGCAATTGTTCGGTAGCCATTGACTCGAATAATTCAACAGAAATCCCATCAACACCCGCAGTCTTACTTCCCGCACGAACTTGCAACCATGCGAAACGCAGATGTTCTAAGGTGAACATGATGAATAAGTTAAAAGTTAAAAGTTAAAAGGCAAAAGCAAGATGGTTTGAAGCTGGATTTAGATCCCCGACTTCTTGAAGAAGTCGGGGATCTAACTAGGTATTTAAAAGGTGTAAAACTTCTTTTAGTACCTTGAATTTAATTGTTGCAGTGCTATATATGAGTTCGTGTCTGGGTTATTGAGTCTTTTATATGAGTTCGTATATGACTGATGCCAATTCAAAAATTATGACTAAGTTTGTTCAAAAGACGTTGCATAGCAACGTCTCTCAATTGAGATTACTGGATGGAAATTTGACGGCTTAAAATACTCATCACCTCATCTGGATTCCCCGTTGGTTGCAATGGACTCCAATCTCCTACGCTGGCGTAACCAATAACTTGCAAATAGTGAATTGTACTGGTGACGGCTTTGGGAGAACCGATGAGCAAATGTTTAATTGGTTCTCGGTGGGGAAATGCTGGTTGGGAAATTTGCTTGGGAGTGGAGAAGTGGAAGTTTTGTCTTAAAAACTGGACTAATTGGAATTGGGCGAATTTGAGTAATTGTGCCATCATTATCTGTATGCTCCTTTTGTGAGGGGTATAAAAGCGATCGCTCTCTTCTTTGCCGGAATCAGACGATCGCTTTTACCTTTTGTGGGGTTTAGATAAGGGCGGTTGCTTTGTTCTTAAGGGAAAGAAGCGATCGCCTTTATCATGTATTTAATTTTAAAGTATAAAATTATACCTGTCAACCACTAATTCCAAAATTTTTATGACTAATTTCTCAATTTTTACAAACACAAATTATCGTGAAATAGCAGTCAACTTTTACCTTTTCACTTTTTACTTTTTACTTGTTATGTCTCGAACTCTGGTAGCATCACCCGAAGGCGTGAAACTGGCAAGAAAAGCCCTAAAAGCTAAAAACTTAACTCAAACAGATTTTGCTGAGGAAGTAAGATTAGGTTATTCAACTGTTAGTAATTTCTTCAACGCTAAACCGATATATCGTACAAACTTTCAAGAAATATGCGTGTTTCTGGGTTTAGATTGGAAAGACATCGCCATGTTTGGTGATGTAGAAACTGAAGAACTCTCACCCCTCGATAAGTTATGGCAACAACTTCAATCATTAGGTTCGCCAACAGAACAAATGGGGTTAGTTTTAGTCAAAGAAGAAACACTAGGCTGGGGGAAGAAAACCCCAAGCCGATATGAGAAATCGGTAAAACTTGGTAGTTACATTCAAGTAGAGCTAAACTTCTCAACTCCGGGTTATTTGTTACTACTCCAAAAAGATACATCTAATCAAATGTGGTGTTTTTGTCCCTCATGTTTTGCTCAACAGCCACATTTAGATACAGGCAAAACCAGCTTACCGCAACTAGGTTCACCAATAAATGCTTTTCCCGTCGAAGGCACTCCCGGTAAGGAAGAAATTATCGCCATCATTACCAAAGAAGTACCTCAATTAGACTGGTTAACCCAAGATAATGATGAGGTTTTAGAATTAGAGGCTCGTCATTTGACAGAGTTACTAGAATATCTGACCAAACACGGAGAATATCAACTTTGGCATACAGATTATCTGATTACTGCATGATAGAAAAGTTAATGTTTGAAGCTTTCAAAATTTAAAGTATTTTGTTATACTGCCCTTTAAAAGCACAGAACCTTGAAAATTTAATATCAAGTTTCCAACTGAATCTTGAAGTATTGATTTTGACTTTCTTTACATAAGTTTACCTGCGGGGGTCAGGCAATGGCTGAAACCCTTATTTTTTCGTTGACCCCCTCAGATAGCTTACTGTATAAGCTTTTGAGGATAGTCTAATAGTCTGCTATTCTCAATAATATGTGTTTATTGACAGGTAAATTAGACCCCCCTCAGAAATGCCTATCTCTAACCCTCTCTGGCTAAGGCTTCTAAAAGGGTAGGGTTTTCAATTCATTACCCCTCACGGGGATGGAAACTTTCCTTTAAATTCTCCCCATGAAAAGCCATAAGCGTTTTCAATTCATTACCCCTCACGGGGATGGAAACAGGGGGTATTTTTTTTACTGTCGGGCTATTCCGAACCGGTTTTCAATTCATTACCCCTCACGGGGATGGAAACAAAAGAAAGCCAAAAAACAGAGAGATCATAAGCAAAAACGTTTTCAATTCATTACCCCTCACGGGGATGGAAACTATCACTGGTGCCCCCTTGTGATTTTGGGACATATTTTGGTTTTCAATTAATTACCCCTCACGGGGATGGAAACAGTACGGAACCTGCATAAAATTTCCGACTATACCGCAAGTTTTCAATTAATTACCCCTCACGGGGATGGAAACTATTTCCTGTGGATTGGCACCACAATATCAGACAGCTGTTTTCAATTAATTACCCCTCACGGGGATGGAAACATTCCCAATAAACTGCCCTTTCTTCGGCTTTTTTTTTCGTTTTCAATTAATTACCCCTCACGGGGATGGAAACAGGAAGCAGCCACTGGTCAATTCCTTTATCCCAGTCAACAGTTTTCAATTAATTACCCCTCACGGGGATGGAAACCGCAATTGCGGCTGGGTTGGGATTGGCGCTGGCGCTGGTTTTCAATTAATTACCCCTCACGGGGATGGAAACAATGCTTCCGCTTTCGCCTCCAAAACCTGTGCGAGCAGTTTTCAATTAATTACCCCTCACGGGGATGGAAACTTGCGTAGAATTACACCTGTTCTTTGAAATATTATTAGTGTTTTCAATTAATTACCCCTCACGGGGATGGAAACTTTACCCAAAAATTTTCAAAACTTTCTGAAAACAAAAATGTTTTCAATTAATTACCCCTCACGGGGATGGAAACTAAACCAGTTTCTTGTGTGAAACGTTCAGCAGCCATACGGGTTTTCAATTAATTACCCCTCACAGGGATGAGGAATTTTAGATAAGATATACCAATCCTATTTGATTTGTGAAAATGGAGAGGCTCAGATCCCCGACTTCTTTAAGAAGTCGGGGATCTTGTTGTTCACTGATGATTTAGGAGTGCTATAAGTAATTAATAAAAGCGAAAAAAACATATAAACATCTGGAACTAGCAGATGAAAAAACTTATACAACAACTCAATCAACTTAACTTACAAGTTGTCGAATTAGCAGGAAAAGGAAACCTAGAACAAGCTCTAATAGTTGCCCAGCAAGCTGTAAATCTAGGCAAACATCAACAGCTAACAGAAAATCCTGAATATTGTGATAGCTTAAATAACCTCGCCGAATTATATCGGATGCAAGGACATTACTTATTAGCCCAACCGTTATACTTGCAAGCCTTAACCCTCAGAAAAAATCTTTTAGGTTCAGAACATCCTGATGTTGCCCAATCTTTAAATAATCTCGCCGCCTTTTACTATTCCCAAGGTAATTATGTAGAAGCAGAAAAGCTATTTTTATCAGCCCTAGAATTATGGCAAAACATATTTGGTAAAGAACATTTTCAAATTGCGACTAATTTGAATAATCTAGCAGAGATATATCGAGAGCAAGGCAAATATTTTCAATCTGAACAAGTACATTTAGAAGTTTTAGCAATGCGGAAACGCTTGTTTGGTGAGGAACATCCTGATATTGCTCAAACCTTAAATAATTTAGCAGCCATTTACACCACACAAGGACGCTATGCTGATGCAGAAAAAATGCACTTAGAAGCGTTGACCATGAAAAAAAGCTTATTTGGCGATGAACATTTAGAAATTGCGGTTACTTTGAATAATTTAGCTGCATTGTATGACGCGCAAGGGCGTTATTCAGAAGCTGAAATTAAATTTATCGAAATTTTAGAAAAATGGACAAAAATTCTCGGAAATGAACATCCATACATCGCCTCTACCTTAAATAATCTGGCCAGCAATTATCAAGAACAAGGACGCTATCTAGAAGCAGAACAGAAATATCTCGCAGCTTTAGCAATGCGGAAACGCTTGCTAGGAAATCAGCATCCTGATGTGGCTGTGAGTTTGAGTAACTTAGCAGAAGTTTATCTCAGCCAAGGGCGTTATTTAGAAGCTGAAAAACTTTATTTAGAAGCTCATACCATCAGAGAAAAATTGTTTGCTTCTGAACATCCTGATATTGCTGAGACTTTAAGTAGTATTGCTGTTGTTTACACATATCAAGGCCGCTATTTAGCAGCAGAAAAGAAATATTTGCAAGTCTTACCAATGCTAGAAAAATCTCTTGGTAAAGAACATCCAATTATTGCCCAATATTTCTTGAATATAGCAGCACTTTATGAAGAACAAGGACGCTATGCAGAAGCGGAACAGAAATATTTAGCTGCGTTAGAAATCCAAAAAAACACTCTGGGTAACTCACATCCAGAAATTACTAATACTCTCAACCAACTAGCCGTAATTTATCGTCTCCAAGGCAGGTATACAGAAGCCGAAAAACTACATTTAGCAGCCTTGGCAATGGCAAAAAGCTTGTTAGGAGAACAACATCCATTTGTGGCTGTAATTTTGAATAACTTAGCAGTATTATATGATGATTTAACTCAATATCGAAAAGCAGAATTATTATTTTTACAAGCTTTAAACATTGTGAAAACTGCTTTTGGGAATCAACACCCGCAAGTAGCCACCACAATGAATAACTTAGCTGTGATTTATGATTTTCAAGGGCGTTATCAAGAAGCAGAACAACTGCATTTAGCAGCATTAAAACTGAGACAGTCATTATTAGGAGAAGAACACCCAAAAGTTTCTATCAGCATTAATAATTTAGCTGAACTCTATTTCTCTCTGGGGCGCTTTGCGGAAGCAGAACAGAAATATATCGAAACTTTGGCGATACGAAAACGCTGGTTAGGAGAAGAACATCCCGATGTTGCATTTAGTATGAATAATCTGGCGACTGTGTTAGCTGCTATCAATCGTCCAGATGAGGCTTTAGATTATCGCATAGCAGCCAGCAAAATAGAAGACAAGATTATTAGTAACATATTTTCGTTTAGTTCCGAAAGCGATCGCCTCTCCTTCCTCGACAAAATCAGAAATAATGTTGATTTATTTCTTTCCTTAGTCTACAAACACCTATCACACTCAGATAACGCCAAACTCGCAGCCTTAGATTTTATTTTAAAACGCAAAGGACTAACAGCATCGGCGCTGGCTGCTCAAAACCAAGCCCTCTACAGTGGACGCTACCCCCAACTCCAAGAACAATTCCGCCAGTTGAGTGATTTAAATACGCGACTGGTACATTTAACCTTCTCTATTCCCCAACCTGACATCAGCGCAACCACAGAAAAAACCACACACCAGTTTAGAACCTATCGAGAAAATATTACTCAACTGCAAGCCCAGTATAATTACTTGCAAAAACAACTAGCATTGCAAGTTCCAGAAATTGGGTTATCTGAGCAAACTTTTGACCGTCAAGCCATAGCCGCAGCTTTACCGCCTGATTCTATTCTGATCGAATTTGTCCGCTTTGATGTATTTGATTTTCAGGCAGTTGCCGCAAACCAAGAAACTCAATGGTATCCGCCGCGCTATTTAGCATTTATTTTGCCAGCCGGACAACCAAACGCAGTGCAGATGCTTGACTTAGGAATAGCCGCAACCATTGATGAAGTAATTCAGATATTTCGCCTGCAAGCCTCTGACTATCACCAGCCAACATTAGCTTTGAGAAAAACCTTCAACAAACCAAAGCTGCATATTCAATCTTACGATTCCACAGCCGCTATTCAACTAAGTCAACTGCTTTTTGCACCTATCCGTGAGTTTATTAAAAATAGCCGACATCTGATTATCGCACCCGATGGCAACTTAAACTTAGTACCGTTTCAAATTTTGCCTATCAATAGCACTGGTACAAGACTGTTAATGGATGAATACACCATCAGTTATCTCAGTGTCGGCAGAGAAATTCTTCACAGCAAAGTTCCAAAGCCAAAACATTCCATCTCTGCACCGCTAATTATTGCTGATCCTGATTTTGATTTAACAGCAGAGTCCGCTACCCAGATAGCTTCCAAGTCCGAAACGCAAATCAAACCACCCATCCCAGAAACAACCTTCCGTCGCGCTGTGGGGACAAGATTTTTGGGTGAAAGTGTGGCGAAAAAACTTCTAGATGCAAAATTATACTTAGGTGCAGAAGCACTAGAAAGCCGCCTAATTAATAGTGAGTGTCCTAATATCATGCTGATTGCGACTCACGGTCTATTTTTGAGTGACTCTGAACTTCAACGACGCGATCGCCAGCGTACTTTTTTGAGTATAGAACGTCTGCGAACCACCAAAACAGAAAACCCGATGATGCGTTCTGGACTGGCTTTAGCAGGTGCTAACACATGGCTATGCGGTGGCACTCTTCCTTCAGACGCAGGTAAAGGTTTTGTGTTTGCCCAAGATATCGCCGGTTTAGATTTGTGGGATAATCAACTGACGGTTCTTTGTGCTTGTGATACTGCCAGAGGCGATATTAAAATCGGTGAAGGGGTGTTTGGTTTGCGTCGGGCTTTTGCTGTAGCAGGTTCACAAACCCTAGTTATGAGCCTATGGCCAGTTCCTGATAGAGTGACGGCTTTCTTGATGGAAAGTTTTTTTGATCATCTACAGTCTGGTGTTGGTCGTGCCGAAGCGTTACATCAAACTCAGAACTATATACGTACAATTACTGTCAAAGAATTACAGCAATCTGCCTTGGGTGTTGAGGCACTCAAAGAAATTTTACAAGTCAATGAATTATCACCAAACACTCAGATTGATTGTCAAGAAAAAGACACACCTTTACAGCATCCTTTTTACTGGGGAGCTTGGATTTGTCAAGGAAACACAGAGCCACTAACAATTAAAGCAATTTTGTCCTGACTGTTCACAAGCACCAATACTCACCCAAGTGGTAGAACCATTTTGCCAGTGTTCTTTTTTCCAAATTGGCGCGTTATGTTTCAAAGTATCAATAGCATAGCGACAGGCTTCAAACGCCTCACCGCGATGGGGACAGCCGACAGCGACTAAAACGCTGATTTCGCCTACTTGTAACCTACCAATGCGGTGATGAATCACAACTCGTTTAACATCAGGCCAAAATGTGCGAATATCAGCCGCAATTTGATAAAACACCCGCATCGCCATCGGTTCATAAGCTTGATATTCTAGGGCGACGACAGGTTGTCCATCAGTGTTGTTGCGTACCATACCACTCATCACCACCACAGCACCGTTAGCTGCATCGTCCGCTTTGGCGTAGACTTCCTCAAGGGATAAGGGAGCAAAGGTAATTGCAAAACTATCTTCGAGTCTTGGTTTAATTGGTGCGGTAAATGTAGTGGTCATATAAAATTTGGTTTGATTTCTGAATTTAAGGAGTGAAGGTAGGGAAAAGGGAACAGGGAACAGAGATTGTATTGATTTTGTTCAGAAATCAAATATGAGTCCCATCACAGAGTTGATAATAATTTGTATAAGCCATAGCATTTTAAATTTCTGATTTTAAATTTTGATATTGATGAAGAACTACCAATCACCATGACTAATCAAGATTCGGCGCTGATTTTGATTGTCGATGACGACGATGTGACCAGAATTCATCTGCGTCAACTGATGGAATATGCTGGATATCGAGTCGTAGAAGCTAGTAATGGTTGCCAAGCAATTACTACCTACACTAATTTACATCCAGATATGGTAATTATAGATGCTATTATGCCCGTTATGGATGGGTTTACTTGCTGCGAAAAATTACAAAAATTACCAGATATTCAGGATACACCAATATTAATGATTACTGCGGCTTACGAGCCAGCATCGGTAGAGCGAGCTTTTGCCGTGGGTGCAACCGACTACATTACTAAACCAATTCAATGGGTAGTATTATCCCACAGAATCCGCCATCTTTTAGCAGCATCTCGCGCCATCAAGAAATTACGTCAGCAAAATCAACAGGCGCAATTACGAGAAACCCAAATGAAAATTGCCCTAGAAGCTGCTCGGATGGGAACTTGGGACTGGAATATAATTACTAATCAAGTTAGTTGGTCAGATAACAAAGAAGCACTGTTTGGCTTGGAACCTGGTAGTTTTGATGGTCGGTATGAAACTTTTTTACACTATGTTCATCCCCAAGACCGGGATTTTGTCAACATCTCGGTAATCGAAGCAGTGCAAACAGATGCGGAGTATGATGTAGAATTTCGGATTGTTTTAGCTGATGGTAGCATTCGCTGGTTAGTGAGCAAAGGTGTAGTTTTTCGCAACGCGGCTGGGGAACCTGTGCGAATGTCTGGGATCGTGATAGATATTACCAAGCGTAAACAAGCAGAAGCAGAATTGCGCCAGAGTGAAGAGCGATTTCAAATTATTACCCGTGCAACTAATGATGTGATTTGGGATTGGGATTTGCTGACGAATCAGGTGTGGTGGAATCAAGCTGTACAAACCCTGTTTGGCTATCCCTTAGCAGAGTTGAGTGCTGATTTAAATTGGTGGTATGAACGCATACATCCAGAAGATCAACCAATAATTGATACTGATATGTGGGCTGCTATTAATAGCGGGCAACAATTTTGGTCACATGAATACCGCTTTCGTCGTTATGATGGTTCCTATGCTTACATTTTAGACCGAGCTTATATTGTCCATGACCAAGCAGGTCAACCAGTGCGGATGATTGGTGCGATGATGGACATTACTGAACGTAAGCGAGTACAGGCACAATTACAATGGCAAAATTTACGATCGCAACTATTTGCTGACATCACTGTCAAAATTCGCCAGTCTTTACAGATTGACGAAATTTTGCAAACCAGTGTCACTGAGGTACAAAAATTACTGCGTGCAGATAGAGTTTTGATTTTACGACTACGTTCCAACGGCTCAATCTTAATTTTAAAAGAAGCCGTGGTTCCTGGTTTGCCAATGGCCTCAAGTCTGGAATTGAATGAGCCGACTCTCGGAGAAATGTATGTTTTAAAATACAGCCAGGGAATAATTAACGCCATTAGTAATTTAGACGACGAACAAGAAGCGGCAAACATCTCACCGCCACACCTGAAAATTATGCAAGAGTTGGGTGTCAAAGCTGTTCTTTCGGTACCAATCTTTCTCCAAAATCAAATCTGGGGCTTATTAATTGCCAATCAGTGTGTACATCCCCGACAGTGGAATAACTGGGAAATTGAACTTTTGCAACAACTGGCAGATCAAATTGGTATTGCTTTAACCCAAAGCAAAATTCTGGAAACCGAAACTCGTCAACGACAAGAACTCAGCCGTTCTAATGAAGCACTGCAAGAATTTGCCTTTATTGCTTCCCATGATTTACAAGAACCGCTACGCAAAATTAAAACTTTTAGCGAACGCTTACTCATTACTTGTGGTGACTCTTTACCTGAAGCTGCATCTGATTATTTAGAAAGAATGCAGAATGCTGTTTTGCGAATGCAGACTTTAATTGAAGGTTTGTTAACGCTCTCACGGGTAACAACCAGAGCGCAACCTTTTGTATCTGTAAGTTTAGCTGAAATCACCCAAGAGGTATTGTCGGATTTAGAAGTTTTAATTCAACAAACAGGCGCAACTGTGGAAGTGGAAGATTTACCAACAATCAAAGCTGATCCTCTGCAAATGCGCCAATTAATGCAAAATCTCATTGGTAACGCTTTGAAATTTCATCACCCACAAATGACACCTATTGTCAAAATATATAGTCAACATTTAAATAATCAATCAGCACAATTAGCCGTGGGACTGGAATTTTGTCAAATTATCATCGAAGATAATGGTATTGGATTTGAACAAAAGTATAGCGATCGCATCTTTCAAATTTTTCAAAGGTTACATGGTCGGCGAGAATATGAAGGTACAGGCATTGGCTTAACTATTTGTCGCAAAATCGCCGAACGCCATTTCGGCACAATTACTGCTCAAAGCACCCCAGGAAAAGGTACAAAATTAATTGTCAATTTGCCAATAAATTCTCCTACATAGTTTTTCTTCTGCCAGAGGTATTATTCCAGTTCTGAAAAATAGGGTTAATTGGACAAATATAGCAGAAGGCAGTCCCGATGAAAAAATTTCACAGTCATAGATGAAAGATATCCTTCCCCTACACCCCCATACCCTTACACCCTTACACCCTCTTTCAAGTCAGGAGGAAAAGTCTTACTATTTCTGGCATTCAAACTTTGAAATTGTCCTAACATCTCTGACTACTGCTATACATCTAGAAACTACCAGCAATTTTCCCGCAAAACCGTAGAAATGATGACTTGAAAGCCAGAATCTAGAATAGCTATTATAAGCTCAAGCATAAATCCAGGAGGCGAATATCTACTGGAAATCAGAAGTTTAGCAATTTAACCGCGAATCAAGGTGTAAGTTTGACAAGCTGTCAAAGATATCAGAATATTTGGGTTTTTTCTCCAGCTTTAATCCATACTAATAAGTATATATCTCAGGAGAAAATTCATAGTGAAGGGTCGGCAACCAACCGTGACTATCTTAATGGCTGATGATGACGAAGATGACAGTATGTTAGTCCGTGAGGCAATCACAGTGAGTCAATTGCCCATCGATTTACATACAGTCAGTAATGGAGAAGAATTGATGGATTATCTCCATCGCCGTGGTCAATATACTGACAACAAACTTGCACCACGTCCTGGCTTGATTTTGCTGGACTTGAATATGCCCAAAAAAAACGGCTTGGAGGTGCTAAAAGAAATTAAAACCGACCCTGAACTCAGAACAATTCCGGTTATCGTCCTGACCACCTCAAAGGCAGAAGAAAATATTCATCACACCTACAGTTTGGGTGCTAATTCTTACATAGTCAAACCAATGACATTTTCTGCCTTAGTAGAACTAATGGAAACCTTTGGTAAATACTGGTTTGAAATTGTGGAATTACCACTAGCAGTAGTGGGAGGAGAAAATGAAGAAAAACCCAATCAGAGTTCTACTCATTGATGATGACGAAGATGATTATATTTTGACTCGTGATTGGTTCGGGGAATTTCAAGTCGCAAGCTGTGAATTATCATGGATAGATAATTATGCAGATGCACAACAGGCGATCGCCCAAAATCAACATGATATATATCTAGTAGATTATCGTTTAGGCATTCACAACGGACTCGAACTTTTACGCGCAGCCGTCGCTAATGGTTGTACTGCACCAATTATTTTACTCACAGGTCAAGGCGATCGAGAAATTGATATCGAAGCCATGAAAGCCGGTGCAGCCGATTATTTAGAAAAAAGTCAATTAACTGCACCTTTATTAGAACGTTCCATTCGCTACGCCATTGAACGCAAACAAACAGAACAAAAAATCCGCGAACAAGCCGCCTTACTTGATGTCGCCACCGATGCAATTTTTGTCCGCGATTTAGATGATAACATCTTGTTTTGGAACAAAGCTGCCGAAACTTTATATGGTTGGCAAAAAGAGGAAGTCATTGGTAAAAAAACAGCAGATTTGTGGCAAGAAAAAGACTTATCTCGGTTACAAGAAGCACTGCGGTTATTAATGAAACATGGTTCTTGGCAAGGAGAATTATACCAAACCACAGCAGCTAATAAAAAAATTATTGTCGAAAGTCGTTGGACATTAGTAAGTGATTTTGCACATCAAACCCAAGCAATTTTAGTCGTTAATACTGACATTACTCAAAAACAACAATTAGAAGCCCAATTTCTGCGGGCGCAAAGATTAGAAAGTATTGGCACATTAGCTAGTGGTATTGCTCACGACCTCAATAATGTCTTGGCACCAATTTTAATGACAGCCCAACTTTTAGAAGTCCAATTACAAGATGAACGTTCTCGCAGGTTATTACCAATATTAATCACGAACGCTAAACGTGGAGCAAATTTAGTCAAACAAGTCTTGTCTTTTACGCGGGGAATGGAGGGAGAACGCACCCTTGTCCAATTTAAACATTTAATCATCGAAATTCAGCAGATTATTAAAGAAACATTTCCCAAAACTATCGAAATTACAACTCTATTAGCGCAAAATCTATGGGTGATATCTGGTGATGCTACTCAACTACATCAAGTGCTGATGAATTTGTGTGTGAATGCCCGTGATGCCATGCCCAATGGGGGAATATTAAAAATTACTGCCGAAAATTTTGTGGTAGATGAAAATTATGCCAATATGCACCTTGATTCTAAAATTGGCCCATATATAGTGATTTCTGTAATTGACACTGGTTTAGGTATTCCCACAGAAATATTAGACCGCATATTTGAGCCATTTTTTACAACTAAAGAACTTGGTAAAGGCACAGGGTTAGGACTTTCCACAGTACTAGGAATTGTAAAAAACCACGGCGGTTTTATCAATGTTCATAGTGAAGCAGGACAAGGTAGCCAATTTAAAATATATTTGCCAGCACAGGAAATCACCGAAACTGTAGAAGAAGTAGAAGCAGTATTTCCTGGCGGTAATGGAGAATTAATTTTGATTGTTGATGATGAAGCTGCAATTCGGGATATTACTAAAACATCTCTTGAAAGTTATAACTATAAAGCCATTACCGCCAGCGATGGCATTGAGGCGATCGCTTTATATGCTGAACATCGAGATGAAATTTCTTTGGTATTAACTGATATGCTTATGCCTTCTATGGATGGTCTGACGACTATTCGCACTTTGCAAAAAATTAACCCAGAAGTCAAAATTATTGCTATCAGTGGCCTGGTTTCTAGTGATAAGGTGAATGCCGCTTATAATATGGGGATTCAAGCTTTTTTGTCGAAACCTTATACAGCTAATCAGTTATTAGAAGCGATTAGTTTTATCAAAGATAAAAACTAAAATTCAAAGAAGGCTGTCATTGATTATGGAAAACTTGCTCTCCGTTCCCTTATCCGCCGCCGCTTCGGTGATGGTTAATCATGGCAGACAAAGTTTCATCCAAAAGTGCGATCGCATTTTGGTAGCGTCGATTGTGAATTGTTCTTTCTGGAGTACCACAAAGCATCAACCCCCAGCGATCGCATCTGTCTTCTTTTATCGTCGTTATAAACTTGGGATGAGGTAGAGTCAGTAAATCTTGGCTCATAGCAACATTACTCCATCAAAATCTGCAATAATATATGAGTATCGCTCATGTTTTAATAATATGAGCAGAAATCATTTATTGTCAAGTAGAATGTGAGTATCGCTCATTTATTTCAACAGACCTTTGGAGCAATAAAGTTCAGTAACAATTGATGGTTGGTGCGTGACGCTATAAATCTGATGACTACGTTCAAATCTTCTCATTGCGTCACACACCCTACAGAAAAAATATGCTAGTTGCGTAAGTCCTACTAAATTAGAACAAAACCAGCAAATGATAACTCAACAAAAAACAAAAAAATGACTTTGGAGGGGGATTGGGGGATTCTCTCCCAAATCTTGCTCATTTTCTAATAGGTAGAGCAGAAATTGAGAAATCAACTCTCATCACCTTAATTGTATTGACTTAGGAGGTAATCTATGAATGAAAATCCATCAGCAGCAGGTGGAATGCGCCGCCAACCCAGACAAGCGCGTAGCCAGGAACGAGTTAATCGGATTTTGGATGTAGCAGAAGAACTTTTTATTACTCAAGGCTATGCAGCCACCACAACCAATGCGATCGCCTCTGGTGCTAAAGTCCCAATTGGGTCACTTTATCAGTTTTTTCCTGACAAATCTGCAATCATGCAGGCACTTGCCTTGCGTCATGAGGAAAATATTCATCAAAAGTTAGCAGTGCTGGATAATCCTGAATTAGCCAATCTGCCCTTAGAAATTCTAGTAGAACAAATGATTGATATCACCGCCCAGCATTTCTCTGATAATCCTGGTTACTACGCCATTTTTATGGCACTCCAGGGTTCAATGCCCGAATTAGAAGCCGTCGGAGAGGTGATGGATGCTAAATTGATGCAAGATTTAGCCAGTTTACTAGCTAAACGCAAAGCAGGGTTAGAGACTACAGACTATGAAGCGATCGCCTTTATTTTAGTCAAAGCGATCGGCACATTACTATGGCTATCCCTCAGTCAAGAAAAAACATTTCAACCGCGATTGATAGCAGAAACCAAACGCTTGGCGTTAAGTTATCTGCAAAGCTATTTCCCGTCTGGTGGAAACAACGCGACTTTGTGAAATCATCACTATTTGTCCAACTTATTGCTTACATCCAACACCCTCATAAGCTATTAAGCACTTAGTTTGCAGTTTAGACCGCAGGGGAGCAGAGGGGCAGAGGAGAGAGTTTAAGTCATTTATGTACAATTTCAATAGTGCAGCTTAAATGCTGATTAGCTTATAATTCGTCGGGGCTTAAATTTCAGGATCAGCCAAGCGAGTAGTCGGGCGACTTTGAGACAAATCTTGAATAACTTGTACAGCAGAAACCACAGCTACTAAGGCGATGACGAAGATTGGTAATAAACCTTTGCCAAAAAGTGCGATCGCCAGTAGCACCACAGCACCGCCCAAGCGATACAGCGAACGAATCTTACAATATCGAATCACACCATAGCGGTGCAGAACACCCACAGCTAACGAGCATAATGCCACTGAACCACAAATCAACCATCTTTGGGCATCTGGTAACGCTAGAGTTGGCGGACTGACCAAGATTTTTTCGACACCAACACCAGTAGCCGCAATCCCAATTACTAAGGGTAAATGGGTATAAAGCCAAATATTAACCGTCCCAACTTTTCCTTGAGTGCGTGCAGTTTCAATTGGTGTCCCACCTAAATTGTCAAAATAAACCCACCACCAACTAAAAGCAATTATCAGCCCAAAAATTGCGGAAATGACAGTCAACACCTGCCATTTTTGTTGTGAGACACCTTCAACCACCGCAATAATCGCTTCCCCCAACACAATAATTGTGAACAATCCAAAACGTTCTGGTAAATGAGAAGCGTGAGGAAGCAAGCCAATTTGATGTTTGCGTGCGGTGATTGGTGTACCAAAATCAATCGCAATTCCCACGCCCCAAAGTGCAAATCGCCAAGGAACAGGGACAAAAGCCGAACTCAACCAAATCAAAGATGCGATCGCAAAACCAATGGCGTAGCGAGTTGTTAATGGACGCGCCGACGGAATATGTATCCCCGCCCGCACATACTCCGCCACCAATACAGCCCGACCAAGTGCATAAGCTAAAGCAAAACCCGGCGAACTTTCTCCCAAGCCATGATGAATATTCACAGCCATCCCCGCAGCCGTTAACATTTGTACCCCAACCAACAACCGATGAATCACATCATCGCTATCAAAGCGGTTAGCATAAAACGTCGTCCCAATCCATGACCACCAAATCGGGATAAACAAAACTACAAATCCCAGTAATCCCGACAGCGAAATGTCTTCCTTGAGATTATGCGCTACTTGCGACACAGCAACCACAAACACCAAATCATAAAACAGTTCCAGCCAAGTGGCGCGTCTTTCTTCTTCACTATCTTCCTCACCAATACGTAATCTTGGCGGCTGGAGAAAATTTGTCATAAAAATTACTGGCAAATCGCTAATAGCTTTTTATCATACTGACAAAAGAGATAAGGAAGACAAGGGAGGGAGATGTTTGTCAATCATTGAGAATTGCTATAGGCTTTTCTAGCCTACTGATGTACAAATTCATCTGCGTTTATCTGTCTTGAAAAGTTTGCTCAATTCGGCAGAGCCACCCACGCAACGCCAGTGAAGGAGTCGGGGAACCCGCCCAACGCACTGGCTCAACTTTTCGCTGCGTTCATCTGCGGTTAATTAAAGTCAGAATTTAAATGTAATCTCAAGAAACTGTACTTTAAATCAGATTAATAAAGACAAAATAAAAAGTCCGCACTTGCGGACTTTGGTTAGGCTTTCTGTCACTGTAATTGGCTACAATCATGTATCATGATGCTTTTATTTTTCCTTATTTATTATTAGCAATCAAGCTGTGTAGTCTGTATATATAGACATAAAATCATAAATTTTATCCTGGAAATTTAATTAATCAAAGTCATTAAACAAGAAAAAATATAATTTTGAGCAATATAAGTGAGATTATCCACAAAATATGTATAGAATTATTTTGTTGAGATAATAATATCATATTAATAATATTTTTCATAAAATCTTGCTAGACATAAGCCAAATATTTAAGTCTATTGTAAACATCCACTTTAATTTTGCATCAATTATAAATAAAGTAAAGGTGGTCAGGTTATCAGCCCTAGGGATTCCCAGCCCTAGGGTTTTACTTTTTTGTGTAGTGCCAATTATTGATAAATTGATGTGTATAATTTAAAAAAAATTAACCACTCGTCAGATAGATGTAACTGACAAAAAGACTATTTAAATTATAAATATAAAACCAAGGGCGTTACGAATTTAGGGTGCAACTATCCTAATGAGCAACCAAAAAATACACAGAGTAAATATAATTTTACTCTGTGTTTATCTGTGGCTGAGGATTGCTATAGCAGTCTTATTTGATATGTGAAGAAAAGAGACAAGGGAAAGATGTGGGTAAATCATTTAGGATTACGAATATTGAGCTACAGCCTTGCTTGCCATAGCTCAATATCCTCACAATTAAATTTCAGCGCCAGCTTTAGGTTCTGCACCCATTGGTGACACATAGTCGCGGAAAAGATTAATCTGCTGTTCAAAAGCTAATTCTTTAATTTGTTCCAGCAAAGTTTCTGCTGCTGAAGAAAGACGATAACCAGCAGGTACAGGAATAATTACATTACTATCCATTCCTTGAGAGAGACGATACCAAAATAGCAGTTTGGTGGTATCTCCTAACGAACCATATTCTCTGCTTATTTGAGTATCTGCTCGATTAATTAAGTCTCGCTGAACTTGTAATTGTTCTTCGTGACTTAATTCTTTTACCTGATTAAATAAACCTTCAGCAATTTCTGGAGAAACAGTACTAGCAGCAGGAGCCGCAGGTGTAACAGACTCACCCATTTCTTTATAGATAAACCAGAATAAACCTAGTTGTTCATCTACATCTAATTTTCGCCAAGATTCAACACATTTACGAATGGTAGGGTCACTAGTTTGAGTGTAGGTCATAACAAATCTACTTGTGATTTATGTTGCCATTAGTCACCTTATCAAACACCTATTTCTGGTTTAACCCTACTGAAGATAGATGTGGTTCAACCAAAGAGAATAATTCAGAAATGATATGAATCATTGAAAATATTGAAAATATGGAGGTTAGACAAGCTGGCTATCCTCCCAAATTCATGATTTATTATTTACAAATTCTTAGGCATTAACGAAGATATCTGCATTGGTTAAGGCTAATCCGGTGTTGAGTGTCGCAATTTGAACTCTGGCGATCGCACCTGAGCCATCTTGGTCAAAGAATAACCCACCTGTTGTATTGTTGTAAATAAATCGCTGACTAGCTGTAGTCGCTGCTGTACCTATGATAAATTGACTAGCTGCGATCGCTGCACTCGCAACTAACCCGCCACCAAAGCCAGCCGCAGATACGGCGATAGTATCATCAACTACGATATAAAGGACGGCGATAATTAAACGAATAAGTTTGCGAGTCACTTCTGGTAATGTAATACCAAATTAAAAAATGATTGCGACAGATGGATGGCTCAAAAGCTTACCGATCAACCCTTACCCAATCCAAAATCTAAAATCTAAAATCCAAAATGGTATAACCTTTGAAAAGCCAACATGGACACTTGAAGTATTTTTACTGAATTTTGGCTGAAATTATCACATATTGATGAGAATTTGTTGATAGGCTTGAATCATTTGCCGGGCGATCGCATCCCAGCTAAAATTTTCTAAAGCATATTTTTGAGCATTTATTCCCCGGCGTTGGCGTTCTTGGGGATTTTGCAAAGCTTGTTGCAATAACTCCAACAACGAAGATACCTCTGTTTGACCCACCCATCCCGACTGACTATCGCTTACTTGCTGCCAAATATGCACCTGGTCAGAAATCACTACAGGTATTCCCGCAACCATAGCCTCAGCGACTGCAATACCAAAGTTTTCGTAATAAGAAGGTAAAACAAATAAATCAGCCGCTTGCAGTAAACCAGCTTTCAATTCACCACTCACAAAGCCTGTAATGGTAGTATGCGATCGCAATGGTGAATTTTCGATTTGAAATTTGATTTTGTTTTCATAGTCTGGGTCTTGAGGATTTGTCCCAGCTAAAACAAAATGAAACTTGTGATTATCCGCCAACAGCTTTTCTAAAGCCGGAATCAACAAATTCAAACCTTTCTTTGGGTCAATACGCGACATAAACAACACCAAAGGCACATCTTCCGGTATACCTAACTGACTGCGTACTGCACTTGCTGAAATTCTTTGCGTTGGTTTTACACCCAAAGGAATTACTAAATCTTTTGTCTTGACTCCAAATCTTGCTGATATTTTTGCTTCTTGTTCACTAGTGAAATGAATTGCGGCTGCACCTGCTAAATTTTGGCGTTCAATCAACTCAACATACAGCTTTTTTAATTGTTTTTTCTTTTGTAAATCAGCCGGGTCAAGAGTACCTAAAGGACGCAAAATATAAGGTAATTTTTTCTCCCGACATACCGTCGCGGCTGCACTACTAATAGGCGAAAACAAAGCATGAATATGCGCTATATCAAACTCCTTAGCATGAATTTTTAGCCAATTAAGTAAATCCAGAGAAAATTTATAGCGACGAAATGGCGCACAACGAAAGTAAATTATTTCATAACCATCTTGTTGAATTGGGCGATTTAAAGGTACATCTAAAGGTTGTTGACCAGTATCACCATTGCTATCTGTGGTCAGAATAGTAACTTTTACACCTTCTTTTGCTAAAGCCGGCGCTAACCCTAAAACCATTTGGCTAGGGCCACCATAAATTAACGAAATAGACGGAACAATTTGTAAAATTTTCATGCCTATTTACTCTGAAATAATTCTTGATAAAACTCATACTGCTCTTTAGCAAGTGCCTTATTAGTGTATTTTGCCATTGCTTTTTGATAGCCATTTACAGCTAGATTTTGGTGTAATTCTGGTTGCTTGAGCAATTTTTTGATGCAATCAGCCAGTAGTTGAACATTGCCTTCGGGAAATATTAATCCACTATCACCAATCACATGAGGTATTTCCCCAGAATCAGAACCAATCACAGGCACTTGACAAGCCATAGCTTCAATTAATACATGACCAAATTGTTCTTTCCAACCAGCAGCAGTTAAAGTTTTAAATTTATAAGTAGTTTCGGAAGGTAGCACCAAGGTACTCATTAAATTAATATAATTAGTAACTTCGTGATGAGGAACACTTTCTACCATAATTAATCTGTCTTGGATTTGATTATCTGTGGCTATTTTCAAGATTTCATCTCGCAGTTCGCCTCGTCCTAAAAGCATTAATTTCCAAGATTCATTTTTTAAAGTTACTAAAGCCTGCAATAAAGTCAATAAACCTTTTTCTGGAACAAATCTTCCAACAAAACCCACCACAAAATCATCAGGTTTAATCCCTAATTTAGCAGCTAATTCTGGTTGTTTTTTGGGAGAAAAAAGAGTTTCATCAACACCTAATTGGGGCATAACTTTAATTGCGCCCTGATACCCTCTTTGCCGTAAAACTTCTGCTCCATCTTGATTCCCAGAAATAATTCCGTGGCTATTATTGAGATTAAATTTTTCTAATAAAGCCGCAGGTAATTTTAATGTGTAAGGTAAATTCCACCAAGTAAAAAAGATATTTTTTGCCTTTAATCCCAACAATTTATTTAAAATAATCGTCTGACTGTATGCCAAGCTTCTTGATGCTTGTTCTACTTGAATAACTTGTGGGCGAAATTGCTGCATCAAAGATATTAAATCAGTTCCAAATGTCAATAGCCCTTGATGATTTTGACTGAAATTAGAAATCGGCACTATTTTAAAATTACCTTCATCTTTATATTGACTTTCAATAGTCTGATTCTGTACACCACCGGGCTTCCAGATTTTAGGCACAACAACTGTCACCTCAATATCTGGTGCTAACTGAGCTAAAGCACGTAGTTTTTCACAATTAAGGTCTACTATATATGTATGACTAGCAACTAAAATTCTCATAGTTAATTTTCATGATAGATTGATAAATTTAACCGCAGATAAATGATATTATCTGCGGTGATAAAATCTAAACTTGTTCATCCAAATGGCTATAGATTTGTCCATCATTCCACACTGACTGAATGACAGTACCCAAAGCCTTCAGGAAACCCAAAGTGTAAAAAATAGCGCGAGTGAGAATTTTGATAGGTGAACCACTTTTATGACAAGGTGGTCTTCCGAGAACATGACAATCAAATAAACGGGCGTATAAACGTAAGGCTTGAGTCAAGGTTAAATTTTTCAGCCCTAATAAAAAGTGGTTGTGATAGAAAGTGAGTTGATATTTGAGCGATCGCATACTAATATCATGACAACCCCCAGTCTCTTCTCCCAAATGCACTAAATCAGCTTTTGGGTCATACCAAATTTTGTATCCAGTCTGTCGCAGTCGCAAACAAAAATCCGATTCTTCCCGGACTGCACTCCCACGAAATCTCTCATCAAACTTCAGTCCGTATTTCGTAAAAATTTCGCGCCGAAAAGACATATTGCAACCCCTAGCTGTTAAAACCTGCTGGGGCTTAATAGTATGTACTAAATCAATATGATACCAAGCAATGCCAGGATCCATTGCTTGGGGAGGGAGATATTCAATTTCTAATTTTCCGCCAGAATCACCCAATTTCATTCTGTCAAATACTCGTCCAGCTACAGCTCCTACCTCTGGATTTTGTACATAATTTTTCGCATGAGCCATTAAAAAGCCAGGCGTTAATTTTACATCATCATCAATAAATAAAATTATTTCCCCAGATGAGCGACGCACACCATAGTTTCGCGCCCCTGGTAAACTCGCCCAATTTAGGTGAAACAATTTAATTTTCCCTTTTGCCGCTACCTCTTCTAAATATGCTTGAACTTCTGGTTGGTGTTTTGGATATTGGTCGATTACCAAAACTTCAAAATTTGGATAGTCCTGATTGAGAATATCAACGATACTATCGCGTAGTGGTTCATCTCTTCCGTAAGTTGGGATGATTACGGAAATTAAAGGAAAATCATTCATGTGTTTGATTGTGAAATAAATTGTTTGTTTTGCTAGTAGAATTGCCCAATGTGGTGTCTATCGCTGTTGATGGAAACTTAATGAATTAAAACTTAATTTTTAAACCTTTTTTATTTGTTGCTTTTTCAGGGTTGGCATCTTCCTTCTCTTGTTTATCTATCACTGGCAATTTGAATAGTATTCCTGCACCCAACCAGTAATATACAGATACTGGATCGACATCTAAAGGATAGTAGTAAGTGTTGTAACTAATAAACAATATAAACACCCACATCGACGCTGCGTAACTGCGGAAATTACGGTTTTTTATCGAGCGATAAGTTGTGAACGCTGTAAATGTCAGTGTAGTAACTAAAGCCAGAAACCCCAATACGCCAAAAATCCCAATCTCATATATTAATTTGGGGTAGTAAGTCTCTACTAGTTTGGTTTTACCTAATGCACGAGCAGAGTTAGTGGCTCGACCTAAACCACTTCCTAGAGGGCTATCTGTATCTTTTAAGTTTTCTTCAAATTGCTGAATAATAAAATCTTGAGGTGGTGAAGCATTCCAACGACTGGCAAAACTATCTATTCTCTCTTGAACAACTACAGGGTTGCTCACAACGGCAATTCCCAAAATCATCACTAACCCTACTCCTATGGGGATAAACCGTTTCAAGTTAGCAATTTGACCAGTCAGCAAGAGTAACATGACAAAACAAGTAGGTACTAAGCCGAGGGCGATTCTTTGTCCCGAAATTACTGCATTGACAAAGATTAAAGCCATAGAACCTAAACTTATTAACCGCCAAAAAATTGACGGGTCGGAAAAGCCTGTAGCAAAGGCAAAAAAAGTACTAGAAATTAAAAACCATGCCCATTGCCAAGGTGCAACAAATGTTCCTGGTAGCCGAATTATTCCTTGACTGGGACTGTAGACTAGGGAACCACCAAAATAACATCTAGCGTCAAGTGTAGCCTTAAATAAGGCAGAACCTTCGAGATTTTTAGTTCCTTCACAAATTCCAGTGAGTAAGAATAAGTATTGGATCAATCCTAGGACACAACAGACGATAATTAGTACGATTTGTAGACGCGATAAGAAGAAAAAATCTTGCTTATTGCGAATTAGGTAGTAAATACAAGTAATTAAAGATACGTAACCTAAAAGAACTTTTAAACCGAGAATTCCTAAGCCTATGGGAAATTCTTTAACAGGTTCCTCTAATAGTCCAGCTGGTGGTGGGTTAAACTGTTGTCCACCATTGATAAATACGAGAGTGAGCAAACAAGAACCCAATAAAATAAACAATGGGATTTTAATTTGCTTGGGGATGATGAATGGTAGTTTCTGTTTGCGGCAAATTTGCCAAAGAGCGATCGCAGCTGGGATGTAAAATGAATCTTTAGCCAATTGCAGAATCGGACTATTACCAATGTAATAAGTAATTGTGCCGCCAAAGGGAACGTAGATAATAAAGGCAATTAAAGCCTGACGAGGGTATTTATAAGAAAAAGACATCACCAGTACCCCCAAGACAGCAGGTAATGCAGCCTTAATACCGGCAACTAAAAACAGCAAAAAACCTAAAAACAACGCACCAGATAAGGATTTAGTGAGTAAATCCATAAATTCTTTGCGGGCTTTCGTTGCTTGACGCTTTTGGGCTAACCTTTCTTGGAGGCTAAGAGTCGGTGCTTCCTTTTTAGGCTGCTTTTTCGAGTTTTTTGATTTCTGGACTTTTGATTTTACTTTTGCCATAGCAGCGCCTTAGCCTGTTAGCCTTTGTATAAAAAGTGCTGGTTACTGAATTAGAAATATAAGTTTTCCAGTGCTTTTTTTGTGTTGATGCTGGCTAATTACTCAATCCTGAAAGTTAAAACCCGATAATAACATACATAAAGCTAGTGTCTAATGAGACGCAAGAACTTGCTGATACTAAGTTGTAGTAAGTCCTAAAGTCGTATTTCCTCATACATTATCCAATGTGTTGACTCAGCAAGACCTCTATCTCCCTTGTCTCCCTTGTCCCTGAATGATGAGATATTTTTTTAGTTGTCAATCCCCAAGATTATTCCTGGCGCACACCTCCAACTACAGGTGTAACTTGATTCGTCGAAAATGGATCTGTACCACCAGTCCAATTAAAGTCACTAATGCGAATGCTGAAACCGCCTAATTCTAAGACGGGATTGTAGCGTAGGGTAATGCCATAGGTGCGGCGGCTATATTCTAAAACATAGTCTGTACTGGTTTCTCTGCCTGTATCCAAGTTAATTGAGGTCTGAAACCCAATCCGAAATGGCCCATAAATTTGTTGAACAATTCCCGCATTCAAGACTTGGTTATCAACAAATCGGTCAAACAAAAAAGGTGATAATCCGCTAGTTAAGCCTCTAGAGTAACTGATATTAAAGCCTGTGTAATCAAAAAAAGGACGGGAAAAATGGCCAATCTGTCCTTGTAAACCAACTGAACCAATGAGATTGGTTTGGTCATCTCCACTGGTGTAATAAGTAGTAGTACCTCTAATACTAGCTGACGCTTGTATATAAGGAACTACAGGTCTAGGTGTATAACGCAAGCCGGCGGTAGCTGTGGGGGCTAATGGTTTTCCCTGCCAGAGAAACACACCAGTGCTGAGAGCGGCGCTGGCTTGTAGACGACCTAAAGAGACACGATCAATTGTTTGACCAATGTTGGTGCTAAATAAGTTTTGACGATCGCTATTAGCAGTAATATATTGTGCGCTTGCTTGATAGTCGAGGTTAATACCACTTTTCCCCAAAGGAATAATCGGCGAGGTGACAACAGCGCCCAAATTACTTTGGACAGTTTGAAAGCCAAGAGAACCGTTATACAAGCGATCGCGGTAACTATATTCCACATTTAAAAGATGTGGATTGCGATCGCCTAATTCTCGCCGCAGTCGCAAACTCGCCCGCAAATTTGAGTCTAGTTGGCTCAAGTCAAAACTAGTTAATTCTCCTGAACCGCGCAGTGTGGTTTTTGGGTCTAAAACTGAATTCAGTTTACTTCTCACACCAAACAAAGATGCGGGATTTTCTAAACCTGACTGAATGGCTTTTTGTAAAAAAAACTGCGGTGTAATTGTCCAACTTGTTGTTTCGGTATTGATGGGTGTAAAACCTCGTTCCAAATATAAACCACCACGGTCATCGCCATCATAGCCAGGCGAGACAATTGCAGGAGTGACTTCTTGTTCCCGGCGGTCAATAGTTTGGCTATCTACGGGGATGGGTAAACTCAGACCTTGATCAAATACCAAACGCTGACGTTCGGTTTTAATGCGGTCAATTAATGGAGCTTGGCGTGTCAGTGTAACTTTACTCGCCCGTAACTCTAGTTCGGGAGGTGAAAATGGGTCATTGGTAATTCGCACATCCCTAGCTTGCCAACCCCGTGGATAAAAATCGATGTGTCTAGCTTCAAATCGCAGTCGCTTAACTTGTCCGCCTTGTTTTGGTGTTGGTAGATTACTTGCGCCACGACCACCGACAACCACGTTCACTTCGCCCGGATTTTGGACATTGGTGAGGGGTTGATTAGTACGAATGCGATCGCTTGGTGGTCTGAGTTGTAAACCACCAGGGGTATTCTCAGCAGGTAAAAAGCCCAAATCTGTAGAGGATGTGGGGATATAAATTTCGCCTCTGCCATTTTCTAATTCCCCACTGTCTTGCAAAAAGTTATAAGTAAAACGTTGACCACGCAATACTTGATCACCTCTAGTCAAGGCCACATCCCCTTCCCCAACGGCAATTAAGTTGGCTAAATTCACTTGTAGGCGATCGGCATCCACTACAGCCCCATCAAATCGCACTACTACATTGCCTTCCGCCGTCACAATTCTTCGTTGTTCATCATACTCCTGCCGATCTGAGATCACTTCCACAATTCTTTCTCTAACCACTGGTGTGGTTGTTTGTGATGGCTGTTGGGGCGTGGGAGAAGTTGTACTTGGGGGAGTTGGTTGGCTGGGTGATTTAAATTCTATATTGGTCGGGTTATTTGATTGGCTGGTGAGGTTGCGAGATTTAAACTCAATAATATTTTGAACTGGCTGAGTGTTAGGTATATAGTCGCTAAATTTCCCCGAAAGATTAATAGTTTTTGGTTGTTGTGGCTGTGCTGTTGTGCTTTGTGATGCGGGTGGAGTAACTTGTTCAGCAACGACTTTTGCTGCTGGGGGAAATTGCTGAACAGGTGACTGTGGTGTGATTTTTTCAGTGACGACTTTTGCGGGTGTGGGGATTTTTTCTGCCGATGCTGACTGAGTAACTGGTTCAGTGACGACTTTTGCAGATGCAGGGATTTTTTCTGCTGATGCTGGCTGGGCGACTGGTTCAGTGACAAATTTTGCGGGTGCGGGGAATTGCTGAACAGATGCGCCAGTTTGTGATGTATTTTCCCCAATTAGATTCCCTGACTGAACGCCATAACCAATACTGAGGGGTTGTCCTAAACTTGTAGCACTTCTGGAGGGAGAAAACGGCGATAGTGCTGGGGGTAAAGTTTCTGGTGTATGGGGAGTGGGTAGAGTTTTTGTCTTGACTAAATTATCTGAAGTAGATGCGATCGGTACTAATTGAGGCGGTAGATTTTTAGTATCGGCAATTTTGGCAGTTTGCGGTTTTTCAGCCGTGTTTTGAGCATCACTAGCTGATTCTACAAAAGCATAAGTTTGGGGATTGTCAACTGATGACAGCGAATTTGTCGATTTGATCGGTTCAATAACAGGCGGTGGCGCAGGCGGCAGAACTGGATGAAGCATATCTGGGCAAAATTAACCTAACAAATAGCCAACGATTAGCCGGAAAGATGAGAACACTTGTGTCTTCCGACTTTTGCTTTCTGCCTACGTGCAGCAAGCTGCTAAAAAGAGGAAATTCCACTGTCAAGGACACTGCTAGAAAACGCTTTCCTACTAGGGATAACTTTGCGATCGCCTAATAAATAGTATATTTTAATACTATTACTTTAGTAAAAACCCAGTTACTGTGAAGGGAAACTCCGTGTTAGCCAATGGCTGCGGATTTTCCCTGTGTAGCAACTGCTAATCAGTATTTAAACGTAAAGCTTTCCTGTAGGATAGCCAGCAATTGTCCGTGACTTTGGTTGTTTTCCACCTTCCGGCAGTCGCGGATAATTTGTCTTGTACTTACTCTAAATCCCGACGGCCGGGGTTACGAGCAGGATCATTTGACAAGAATCCGAAGACAAAGATAGTCACAAAGAAGGCAACAACAATATAAACAGCGATTTTTAAAGTCAGCATAGAAATATCTCCAAAGGGGGTCGGAAAAAGCTTCTCTCGGTATCTGCCATGCAGAAAAGATAGCTCCTTTATCTTACCCAAATCTTGTCTCGTTTTGAGCGCACTCTGTTGATAGGGGAGGCTATGTTATGACTACCCCATAGAGTATGGCACAGGTTTCGCCATTATCTCATGCTGTGGGTTGTTTTATAGCAGAAGGTAGGTTACAGGTGATAGGTGACAGGTTACAGAGTTAAATAAAAGCCTGTTGCTGTCGTTTACATTTACTAATGTCTTAACCAACCTAGACACTACTATTAAGTAGATGCTAATGAGATGTAGTTTTTGACTGGCTAATGTTGTGACGTTAATTAATGCCAGAGGTTTCCTGAAATTTTAGGGTGTAGGGGTGTGAACAATACGGTTCGGATAAGAAACTTACTTGTGTAGGCAAGCAAGGGTGCAGGGGTGCAGGGGTGAAAGGGGGAACGAAGGTACGCTCTCCCCTGCACCTGAAGCTCCTCCGCCCCCCTGCTCACCTCAACAGATACATTTGTTAACCGAACCGTATTGGGGGTGTGAGGGTGTGGGGTGTAGGTGTTCAGCACTCTTACACCCCTATACCCTTAAACCCTTACACCCGCCTCAACCAAAAACCGAATTTATCTGATTTGATCAGTTCACTTTCAAACCAGCCCTAGCTTGAATATATTCTGCTAGTTCGATTTTCACGGGTACAGCATTCCAAATTTCTTGGCAATATTCTTTAATGGCTCGGTCAGAAGAGAATTTACCCATCCTAGCTGCATTGAGAATTGACATTTTTGTCCAGTGTTCTTGGTCACGGTAAGCATGATTTACCTGGTCTTGACAGTCAATGTAAGACTGGTAATCGGCAAACAGCAGATAAGGATCGTGGTACAACAGTGAGTCTACTAATGGCCGGAACAGATTAGTATCACCATGCGAGAAGAATCCTGAACTGATCAAGTCAATGACTTCTTTGAGTTGGTGATTGCTATGGTAATAATCCCAAGGGTTATAGCCTCTGGATTTTAAATCATATACTTGTTCGGTTGTCAGTCCAAACAAGAAGAAGTTTTCTGCACCTACTTCTTCCCGAATTTCGATGTTAGCGCCATCAAGTGTACCGATAGTTAGTGAGCCATTCATGGCAAATTTCATATTGCCAGTCCCGGAAGCTTCTTTACCAGCCGTCGAGATTTGTTCGGAAAGGTCGGCGGCTGGGTAAACTCGTTGACCAAACCTGACATTGTAATCAGGTAAGAATACTACTTTTAGGCGATCGCGCATATCGGGATCATTATTAATCACATCCCCAACAGAATTGATGAGTTTAATGATTAATTTCGCTATGAAGTAGCCGGGAGCAGCTTTCCCACCAAAAATAAAGGTGCGGGGTGTAATTTCCAGATTGGGATTGTCTTTGAGGCGTTTATAAAGGGTGATGATGTGCAGCACATTCAAGTGTTGGCGCTTGTACTCATGCAGCCGCTTCACTTGCACATCAAACAGTGATTCGGGATTGACTTCAATTCCGTGGTTGTCCTTAATATAATTTGCCAAATAAGTCTTAATATCTTGCTTGGTTTGCCGCCATTCATGACGAAACTCAGCATCTTCGACAAAAGCTTCGAGTCGCTTTAAATCTTCTAAATGGCTAATCCAATCTGTCCCAATTTTACGAGTAATCAAGTTAGCCAGTTGGGGATTACTCACTACTATCCAACGTCGGGGTGTAACACCATTGGTTTTGTTGGTGAATTTCTCTGGCCAAAATTCGTAAAAGTCACGCAGAACATCTTGTTTGAGTAACTCTGTATGTAAAGCGGCGACACCGTTAATTGCGTGGGAACCAACACTGGCTAAATGTGCCATACGGACATATTTTTCCCCACTTTCATCAATCAATGATAGCCGCGCTAGGCGATCGCTATCGTCGGGATATTTAGCACGCACTTGACCGAGAAAGCGTTGGTTAATTTCATAGATAATTTGCAAATGTCTGGGCAGTAAGTTACTGAATAGTCTTAAAGGCCACTTTTCTAGAGCTTCTGGTAACAAGGTGTGATTGGTGTAGCCAAAGGTATTTTGCGTAATTTGCCAAGCTTGATCCCACTCTAGTTGATGTTCATCTACCAAGAGCCGCATCAATTCTGCCACACCGATGGAGGGGTGAGTGTCATTGAGTTGTACGGCAAATGATTGATGAAAAGTCTCTATGGTTTCGCCTTTTTGCAAGTGCAGCCGAATCATATCTTGCAGAGAACAAGACACAAAGAAATATTGTTGTTCTAAGCGCAGTTCTTTACCTTGCTGCAACTCATCGTTAGGATAAAGAACTTTGGTAATATTCTCGGAAACTACTTTTTTGTTGACAGCACCGTAATAGTTACCATCGTTAAATGCCTTAAATTCAAACGATTCCGGCGCTTCAGCTTTCCACAACCGTAAGGTATTCGCCGTGTTGACGCGATAACCTAAGATGGGCGTATCGTAGGGAACACCTTTGACCACTTTATCGGGAATCCAGCGTACCCGATAACGGCATTTTTCATCGTAATAACCTTCGGTGCGACCACCAAACTTGACTTCGATGGTTTCTTCTAGGCGGGGAATTTCCCAAGGGTTGCCTAAATGCAGCCATTTATCTGTAATTTCTACTTGCCAACCATCCCGAATTTCTTGGTCAAAAATACCAAATTCGTAGCGAATTCCATAGCCAATGGCGGGAATTTCGAGAGTTGACAGAGAGTCCATGTAACAAGCCGCCAGACGACCTAGACCACCATTTCCTAGGCCTGGTTCTTCTTCAATTTCGCGCAGTTGCACAAAATCTAGCCCAGTTTCTTCCACGGTTTGGCGGACTAAATCATAAATCCCCAAGTTGATCAAGTTATTGCTTAAGTGCGGCCCCAAGAGAAATTCTGCGGAGAGATAACTGACAACTTTGACACCTTTTTTTGTATAGGCTTCCGTAGTTTTAAACCAACGTTGCAACATGCGATCGCGCACGGTGTAAGCCAAAGCCATATAATAATCATTGAGCGTGGCTGTACCAGGGTATTTACCTTGGATGTAAAAAAGATTATCAGCTAAAGCACGTTTGATAGTTTCTTTACTTAACCCGGTGCGATCGTCTTCAAATTCGCACTGAAATATTGGAGCTTGCTCAAATGTCGTCATAATTATTTCCTATCAAGAATAGAGAGTAGACAAGAGCGAAATCACCACTCCTCACCCTTAAGTCATCACAGTTGGGTTCATGCTGTTAGTTGCTTCAGCCAGAGTAATGAAACAAGCAAGTACTCTTTAGGTATCAAGGTGATGTGCGATGTGATTTTTCTCTAGCTGGCTCAATAAACTCTGGGGATTGCACCTTGAGTACCTGTACCGGAAATTTTCACCACTACAGGAGAAGCTTGATAAAGCCAATGCGAATACCCTGTTTATGACTAAAACTGCCATTAACAGGGTGGGTATAACTTAAGTCATGATTATTTTATGACTTGGTTTCTTGAAGGGAAAAAAAAGACACACTTTTCTTTAGATACAGTGGTGATTATGTCCGGGTAATGCCTACGCCTGTTTCTGATAATTGCTGATTCATCCGATTTTTGACGACTTTTGCAGGTACACCCACAGCCACGGAGAATGGCGGAATATCTTTTGTGACGACTGCGCCTGCACCAATAACGCTACCTTGACCGATGGTTACACCATCTAATACAGTGACTCCATGTCCTAGCCAACAATCATCTTCAATCACAATTCCTTTGCGTGTGATGCCTTGGTCTTTAATTGGTTCTAAGGGATTTGTAAAGTTGTGATTGTTAGCATATATGCCGGAGTGGGCTGCAATCATACAGTGTTTGCCAATGGTAATATCTCCTGGCCCGGCAATACATACATGAGGGCCAATAAAAGTTTCTTCGTCAATATAAATAGATGTGTTGTCTAAACAACCAATATCAACATTGCGTTCAATAGCTACACCATAACCCAAATAAATTTTATTGTTGGAATGTCCTTGGGCATCAATTCTCACACCTTTAAAGATATGTACTTTTTTACCAATAGCGATGCAGTTTGTCCCCAAAAATTCCACACCGTTTTGGATATAAACTGAACTGTCTAACTGAGAAAAAATACTGCGATATAACCAATTACGGAGTTTTGTACCGAGAGCCATTGTCGGGATATCTGCTAATAAGGTTGTGAGTAGTACTTCCTTGAAACGTTGAATTTTAGCGGCGTATTTTTGGTTACTCATGGCTATATTTGGGGTATTTTTTTGAATGAAGTGAGAAGAGAAATTGTAGGTAGCGCAATTTCTCTGAAATTAATCAAAAACTTAATTAGTAAGTCTTGAGCCGCAACTTATTAAAATATCTGGCAATAAATTACAGGATAAAAGTGTATTTGATGAAAGTTAATCTCGTTTGATCAAAGTGCGATCACTTGAGATTTTCTAGCTCTTTATCAATTACTTTTAGCAACAAAATTTTGCATTTAGTATCAAGATTAATCTCAGCCAGATACTAATGCTGCTGCTAATTTATCCAGCAAATGACAGATGGTGATACCATTTCACGAAATTACTGATAGAAATCGCTTCCTCTGCAACTCTGCTTCTGGTCGCCGAGCGTTCGCGCAGCGTCTCCGTCAGGAGAAGTCGAGGCGCTACTTGCATATCCGTATCATTTTTAAAGTGAAATGGTATGACATCAACTATTCAACTGTTTGATAGTTGAAATAAATTGATATCTTTACCATCAAGTTGCTCTATGCAGTTGTTTTAAATATGTTCAATGACCTAATTAAACAAGGACAAATTCTGGCAATAACAATATGTATGTGATTGTTGAAGCTCAAAACCTACTGCGGACTGTTTACCAATCACAAAATAATTGCTAATCCTCTTGTTATTTTTAGGTCAATTAAAAATTGATTTTAATTAAGGTGGAGTATCACCAACTTCAGCCATCACATTAAAGTTTACCATCGGTGCAAACAAGTATGCGCTTCCCCGACTGCAATGACGACTTTCTTGCAATAAATTTCTAGAGTATCCCGCTACGCTCATGTTGCACACGGATGATTTACAACTTAACCAAGTCACGATTTCATTTAGATGGGTGGCTTTTCATAACAATTGCCTCCCAGAATAACACATTTTATTTTTGATGGATCACTCCCAAGTCGGAAGTTTTTAACAATATAATTAATTGACTACAGTTGGTAGTTTAAACAACATTTGTTTTATCCCAACTTGCAAGATTACAAATTTTAGATTCGTGATTTAAAATACATTATATATTTAGGAAAGTAATGAGTAATGAGTCAAAGATTTACTTATTACTCATTACTCATTACTTAATACTCCTGGTGTACCTTACTGACTTCAAAAGTGCTGTATTTCAATACAGTTCCACTTAGCCTAATTCTTGGTTTCTTTCCCTTCATACAGAAACTTTCGGCACGAAACCGGACAGGCGTATAACCATAATTGCCAAATTTGTAAATCACCCAATCAGGTGAACCAGATGGACGATGTGTCTAGGATATCTCCCATTATAAATTGTGAAGTCTAGAGAAAATTCACGCGATGAGAAGTAATTCTCACAAGAAAACCAAATTTACAGACTAAGCTTCTTTAAATTAACTCCCACACTTGGTTGAAATTATGGTTGAAATTAAACAAATCGTCCAGCAAGCTTTTAGAACTGGTTATTTGAGTATCGCCGATCGCAACCAGATCCAAACGTTATTGCGCCGAGAGTACGACTCAGAAGACTTGGACGCTTTTATCATTTTGCAACGCGCGATCGCCTCTGGTGAAGTGATGCAGGAATCAAAACCTCGTCCCAAAACTTCTGCCACACACCACAAGGATAGCGCATCTAATATCAAACTTGCTTATAAGATTGCAGCAGAGTTGGCTTATGCGGCGGCGCAAAGTCTCACCATGCCAAAAAAACCACAAGATCAGCCTTCTTTGGGCAGTTAAACATGACGAATAGACATTAACCTCTCTGTTCTCGGTGGGAATGGGGAGTTTTGATGTCAATAGCGCCTCAATTATTAAATTTTCCTTATTAATTCAGACACTCCAGCAGAACATCAACAAGTAACAATCCGCTTGGGGTAAGGTTCTGCACTGATTTTCGTCTCAGTTTTTAATACTTAACAAAGTCATCTGTACTTTACAAACACAGTATAAAGAATTGGCAGCATTGGATAAACAAGGTAAACAATAACCATAGCTGAACTTGGAGAGTTGCTAACCTATGCAGCCAATTCGCACATTCAATGTTTCCCCGTCACTACCGCCGCGCCTGGAACCACTGCGGCGGTTAGCATATAATTTGCATTGGGACTGGAATGTTGAAACTAAAGATTTATTTCGCCGTTTAGATAGAGATTTATGGGAATCTAGCCATCACAATCCAGTGTTGATGCTGGGTACTATCTCCCAAGCACGGCTGTTGGAGGTAGTAGAGGATGATGGGTTTTTAGCACAAATGGATCGTGCTGCTCGTCAGTTAGATGATTATCTCCAAGAAGGAACTTGGTATCAGAAACAACGCGCTCAAAAGCCAAAAGAATGTTATGCCTATTTTTCGGCAGAGTTTGGCTTGGTTGACTGTTTACCTGTTTATTCTGGTGGCTTGGGCGTTCTGGCTGGTGATCATTTAAAATCTGCCAGTGACTTAGGGCTACCATTGGTAGGTGTCGGCTTGCTTTATCAACAAGGGTATTTTGCTCAATACCTCAACGCTGATGGTTGGCAACAAGAACGTTACCCCATCAACGATTTTTATAATATGCCCTTGCATTTAGAACGCAATCCCGATGGTTCCGAATTGCAAATTGCGGTTGATTATCCAGGGCGCAAGGTATACGCCAGAGTTTGGCGGGTACAGGTGGGGATGGTGCCTTTGTATATGTTAGACACCAACATCGAACCCAATAATCAATATGATCACGACATTACAGATCAACTGTATGGCGGCGATATTGATATGCGTATCCACCAAGAAATTATGTTGGGGATTGGTGGTGTACGGATGCTGAAAGCTTTGGGTTATGATGTCACTGCCTACCACATGAATGAAGGCCATGCGGCTTTCTCGGCGTTAGAGCGCATCCGCATCTTAATTCAAGAAGAAGGTTTGAGCTATGCCCAAGCCAAACAGGTAGTGATGTCTAGCAACATCTTTACCACACACACGCCTGTACCTGCGGGAATTGATTTGTTCCCTCCCGATAAAATTTTGTATTATCTGGGCTACTATGCAGATATCTTTGGTTTGCCCAAAGAACAGTTTTTAGGACTGGGCAGAGAAAATACAGGGGATTTATCCGGGCCTTTCAGTATGGCAGTGCTGGCGTTGAAAATGGCGACATTTTCTAACGGGGTGGCGCAGCTGCACGGTGTGGTGTCACGGCAGATGTTCCAAGGCTTGTGGAAGAAAGTCCCTGTCGAAGAAGTGCCAATCACCGCTATTACCAACGGTGTTCACGCTCGCAGTTGTGTGGCAAAATCAACCCAAGAGTTGTACGATCGCTACTTAGGGCCAAACTGGTCATCAGTACCACCAGATAACCAACTGTGGGAGAGGATGGATGCAATTCCCGATGAGGAGTTGTGGCGCAATCACGAACGCTGCCGTTTGGATATGGTACTGTATGTGCGGGATCATCTCGTCAAACATTTACGCGATCGCGGTGCTTCTTCTTCAGAAATTGCCCAAGCCCAAGAAGTATTAGATCCCTACGTTTTAACTATTGGTTTTGCCCGTCGGTTTGCAACTTATAAACGCGCTACCTTGTGGATGCGTGATTTAGAACGTATTCAACGCATTTTACTTGGTGATAAAAACCGCAAAGTTCAATTTGTGATTGCTGGGAAAGCCCACCCCAAAGACATTCCTGGTAAAGAACTGATTCGTGAAATCAATCATTTTATCCGCGAACATCATTTAGAAAAACAAGTTGTTTTTGTACCTAACTACGATATTCATATATCTCGGTTGATGGTGGCTGGTTGTGATATCTGGTTGAATACACCACGTCGTCCCAGGGAAGCTTCGGGAACTAGCGGAATGAAAGCCGCAATGAATGGCTTACCTAATTTAAGTGTTTTAGATGGTTGGTGGGATGAAGCCGATTATGTCCGCACCGGTTGGGCGATAGGACATGGGGAAAATTACGAAGATCCCAATTATCAAGATGAGGTAGAAGCTAACGCCCTCTACGATTTGTTAGAGAAAGAAGTTGTGCCTCTATTTTATGACCACCGCGACGAAGATGGACTGCCCCGACGTTGGGTAGCCAAAATGAAAGATGCGATTCGCCTGAACTGTCCGTTCTTTAATACAGCGCGGATGGTACGGGATTATGCCCAAAAAGCATATTTCCACGCCAGCGATCGCTATCATACTTTAGTGGATGATAATTATGCCCCAGCCAAAGAATTAGCCGCTTGGAAAGCTAAACTCAGCGACCACTGGTTTAACATCAGAATCAAAGATATTGATGTATCTGTAGGTTCAGATATTAAAGTTGAGCAAAAGGTAGCAGTGAAAGCCAAAGTTGATTTAGCCACTTTGAGTAATGATGATATCCAAGTAGAGTTATATCAAGGTGCGATCGATGCCAACGGTGAAATCGTGAATGCGGTTCCAGTTGTCATGGATTACCAAGGTCAAGATGACCAAGGCTTGAGTCTCTACACTGCTGATATTGTCTACACTACCTCTGGTTTTCAAGGCTTATCCTTGCGTGTGTTACCCAAACACCCACACCTGTCTAATGCTTATGAACCCAGATTGATTGCTTGGGCGGAATAAACTGGGGAGTAGGGAATAGGGAGTGGGGAATGGGGAAATTTCTACTACTCCCTACTCACCACTCACCACTCCCCATTTTCTTAGGGATGACAATGTAACCTGTAGTGCGATCGCCTAATACTAAGTTACGTTGTTCTCCCCAATACCACCAGTGTGCAGCCACATAAGCACAGATTAAACTATCTAGTTTATCTTCGGTGGCTTTGAGGGCTGCACCTGTGGAAGGTAAAAGGAAAAAGTCAAAAGGAAAAAGATGAGATTGTGGTGTTTTAAGACTAGGTTCGAGAATAGGTAAAACTTCGAGAATATATTGATAAAGTTTGATTAATTCTACGCGACGTTCACTGATGCGCCCTTTTTTATATTTAAGAATACGTTCTAAATTAAATAAATGCACAATTGCAGGGTGTGGAAAAACTTCGATTTGATATCTACCGGGTGTTTTTGCTGCTATCGTTGGTGCATGGGCAAAACCACGGGATTCTAATTCTAAGCCAAAGTTAATTGTCCGCTCGGCAAAAGGTAAATTTTGATTGGCGGGATAGCAGCCGGCGTGATATTTGCCAAAGTATTTATGAGTGAGTTTGTCGGGGAGACGGCTACCTGTAGGGTTAGGAATCAAAGTCGGCGCATCAACCGCAATCATCGCTGGTGCTGCTGGTTGTACCCAGTTATCTATCCAAGTTAAAATGTCAGCGATCGCATCTTGGCGATCTAAATCTAGTAATTGCAATTTTCCATCGATTAATTCTAAACAGCACAAGCCACTTGGTTGCGATTTCCAACCTAAATCAATCCCAAGAAATTTCATTTATAACTAACTAATTCATTTGTTAATATAATTGCACAATTATATTTAAGTAGTAGGACTAAATTAAAACTAACTTAAAATTACCGGGTTTCGACACTTCGACAAGCTCAGTGCATCGCTGCGCTCAACCCTCTTATTCTCAAGGATCGAGCATTGAGCGTTCGCGTAGCGTCTCCCTTGGGGAGAAGTCGAAATGCGTCTTCTAAATAATTGTGTCTACCTACTTACAAGTAAGCAGAGAAATAAATCTTTATTCCTCTGCCTCATACACTTAATTTATTAAAAGGAAAAAAGAGACTTTTTCAACTTGTTCAAAATCTCATTAGTCTTGACTTTGAGAACCTTGTCCGCCGTAACAATCTTGTCCGGGTAAACACTTGGCAAATGGTGTTACTGTAATGATATTACCTACAACTAGACGGGCTGATGGTTGTGGTGCAATCATGGGTGATGACTGTTCAGGTGATGACTCTTCTGCTGGCGATACTCCTTGAGTTGGTTGTTCACCTTGACCATAACCACCACGACCATAATATTTACATCCCCCAGCTAAAAATTCTTGGTTTTCTGGAGATAAATCCACAAATAAATCGGATACTTTTGTTTGAACCAACATAATCTTGACCTCACTTACGTTACATAGGTATTTGTTAATTACCTATGCTTAATTTATAGACATATTTACGAAATCAAAAATTATTCTTTGGTTATAAAAAATTAGAATAAGATTCTATCTTTAGAAGTTGAATAAATATATGTAAATTACTAGTTGGAGATTTGATAAATATTTATTGTATCTTTTTAGATAATTAATATAATGAATCAGTGCCTTTAGTTATACAGTAGTGAGTATAGGTAGCGATCGCCCCAAGTCCAGCAATAATTAAAATGCCCTAGATGAGTGAGTGCGATCACCCCAAATCCAGTAATAATTACAATGACCTAGATGAGTAAGTGCGATCGCTCCAAATCTAGCGATAATTACAATGACCTAGATGAATGAGTGCGATCGCTCCAAGTCCAGCGATAATTACAATACCCTAGATGAATGAGTGCGATCGCCCCAAGTCCAGCGATAATTACAATGTCCTAGATAAGCAAGTGCGATCGCTCCAAATCCAGCGATAATTACAATTTACCTGAAAATGGCTGTAATAATATTCAATAAATTACTAAATTTGCGATGTTAAAATAAATTAATCATTTTTGTAAACAATATGATTGATAAGGAAACAGCAGCAAGTATAGTAAAAGAGTATATTACAAGAGAAATACCTGTCTCAGACGATGAGCTAGTTATCATACATGAAAGAACTATTGAGAAACAATGGGGGTGGGTATTTTTTTATCAGGGTAAGCGTTGGGTAGAGACAAATGATAGACGCTATAAAATATTAGGTCTTTATCCTATAGTTATCGAAAAAGAAGATGGAACATTAAATTACTTAACCCTTTTAAAGACTATTGAAGAAAGTATACAGGCTTACGAAGAAAAAAGAAAATTGACTTCTTAGCTGACAGTAAATAACGTAATAGTTCAGTTAAGAGAATAGTAGGTTGGGTGTAGCGATAGCGTAACCCAACAACGTCTTGATAGTGTTGGGTTCCGTTCCTCCACCCAACCTACAACTATTGCCAACCGTGAAGTAAGCGATCGCTCCCAGTTCAGCGATAATGACAATGCCCTCAAAATCATACCAATTCTGTATGAAGATGCGCTGAATTAAAGAACGAACCACAAAGGGCGCAAAGGACACAAAGAAAGAAGAGATAAAAGATTAAATGCAACCTCACATAGAATTGGTATGAGTAAGTCCTAATTAGGCTAAGGCCACAACACTAAAACTACTTGTGTTGTGGATAAATATAGACTCAATTTTAAGCCTGCTTTACTTCTTCATACCAAATGCCAACTTTTTCAAAAGCAGCGTAAGCCAGCTTGAGAAAATGTACGACTCGCTGTTTGCTCAAAATACCAAATTCTTTGTATTCTCTTGCTTCTGAGAAAGTCATCCGAGTTTGGTCAATGATATTTCTTTCTTTGTATGCCAATTTCGGAAAGTCCACAACCTGAACGTTATGCTTCTGTACTAACTGTTGCATGTTCGGGTCAGAATCAACGTGTTCCCAGTCGTCACACAGTCCGCAATTTCTCACGAGGACATGGGGGACTTTATCACCATAGCTATTGATTGACTGGACAAATAAATTGAGGCTGTCATAGCCGCCTGTAGTGACAAACCACTTGCAAAAACTGACTCCTTCGGCGCTTCCCAGTTCGAGTAACTGGTTTTTATCAATCCAGTTTTTGACGGCGCGATGGCTTTGGGCGGCGAGATTGACAATTACAGGCTTAGACATTGCCATTTCAAAGATTCTATCAGCTTTGTCGGCTTGGCGTTCATCTTCGGTAAAAACGGCATACTGACACATACCTTTATAAACGCCAGCTACGTCAGGATTTGATCTATCCGTCTCTATGGGGACAAAGGGAATTTTCTTATCTAAGCAATATTGAATCATTGTCCGGGTGACTAGCGACTTTCCTACCCCACCTTTTTCACCATCTATTAAATGAATTGTTGGCATAATAGCTACCCCTAATACTGTTTGAAGTTATTTAAAATATCTGCTTGTGTTTTGGAAGGTTTTGGTGGCTTCTGCTGCAACTTTTATACCATCTGTTGAGAAATACTGCTGATTTTTCGTGAAATTAATGCGATGTGTGACTTATTCTTGAAACCCCTCTCCAAACCTCTCACGCCAGTCGCTACAACGGAGGGAACCTCCGCAACGCGCTGGCTCCCCGAAGCGGAGAGAGGCTTTGAATCTTGCCCCCCTTCCCTTGTAGGGAAGGGGTTGGGGGTTAGGTTTGAGAGAAAGTTGCACACCACGTTAAATTAACGTTTATCTATAGAGTTTTTTGAGACTTTGTGCCTGTCATGTTACCGATCAGGGTCAAAATTTAAATAATCCTATCATCAAAGACTGACAAGGGTTCGATACAAACTTTTACATTTGCTGGGGGGAATAAGAGGCAAAAAAATACCAGACTCTACTTTTAGAGTTTTGCGAGTAGCACTTTAATATTTTCGGTGTTATCTTAAAATCCTGGCTTTATGTCAGGCTGTGCGCTTGATTATTTAGCGATCGCACCCACAAACATCATCACTATATCTAGTAATTTTTGCCTAGTAATTGAGCAAAAAAATCTCATCCATAAATCATTGAATCTGTCCTGTATCTACCTAAAAATACAGTCAATTAGTGTATCTATTGTTATAGATTTAATTGCGAAATTGTAATATTAAGCAACCAATTTTGAGCAAGAAGTCTACAATTTGGGTGGTAGCTTCTATAACTAATTTGTGTAAAAATAGGCGGCTACCTCAAGCTGTTTTTTAATGGGGGTCAGGTAATGGCTATCGCCACCATCAATCCCGCCACTGGGGAGACGCTCAAAACTTTTGAGCCACTCAACGATGTAGAAATTGCCGCTAAACTAAATTTGGCAAATCAGGCTTTTGAGCAGTACCGTAAGACGAGTTTCCCACAGCGATCGCTTTGGTTGCAAAAAGCTGCGGAAATTTTAGACCAAGAAAAGGCAGACTTTGGCAAAATCATGACGCTGGAAATGGGTAAACCATACAAAGCAGCGATCGCAGAAGTTGAAAAATGTGCCAGTGTTTGTCGCTATTATGCGGAAAATGCTGCTGATTTTTTGGCGGATGTGACTGTGAAAACAGATGCTAGTCATAGCTTTGTCCGCTATCAGCCCTTGGGGATAATTTTGGCAGTGATGCCGTGGAATTTTCCCTTTTGGCAAGTGTTTCGCTTTGCTGCACCTGCACTGATGGCAGGTAATGTTGGTTTATTAAAACATGCGTCGAATGTACCGCAATCAGCTTTAGCAATTGCCGATATTTTCCAACGGGCTGGTTTTCCCGGAGGTGTATTTCAAACTTTATTAATTGGTGCGGCAAAAGTAGCTGATTTAATTGCTGATGACCGAGTAAAAGCTGCTACCTTAACTGGAAGTGAACCTGCGGGTGCGTCTTTAGCCGCCAACGCCGGCAAACACATTAAAAAAACTGTTTTGGAATTGGGGGGAAGTGACCCGTTTATTGTTTTAGCCAGTGCGGATATAGCAGCCGCAGCAGCGACAGCCACCGCCGCCCGGATGTTAAATAATGGGCAATCTTGTATTGCTGCGAAACGCTTTATTGTGGAAGAAGCGATCGCTGATCAATTCGAGAAGTTATTGTTAGATAAATTTCTGGCTTTAAAAGTCGGCGATCCTATGCAATCAGACACCGATTTAGGGCCACTTGCCACACCAGATATCCTCCAAGAGTTAGATCAGCAAGTACAAGTTGCCAAACAAAGCGGCGGTAAAGTCTTGACTGGTGGGCATCCTATATCAAACCTTCCAGGTAACTTTTATCCACCGACGATCATCTCAGATATTCCTCTTGACGCGCCAATTGCCCAGGAAGAATTTTTTGGCCCAGTCGCCTTGTTATTTCGAGTGCCAAATATTGATGCAGCGATTAAACTGGCAAATGCTACACCCTTTGGTTTGGGTGCAAGTGCTTGGACAAACAACGACGAAGAACGTTCACGCTTAATTGCCGAAATTGAAGCTGGCGCAGTCTTTATCAATGGTTTAGTTAAATCTGACCCCCGCTTACCTTTTGGCGGTCTCAAACGTTCTGGCTATGGCCGAGAATTAAGCATTCAAGGCATACAAGAGTTTGTCAATGTTAAAACTGTTTGGGTGAAGTGATTAGTGAGTAGGGAGTAGGGAATAGGAAGGCAAAAATCAAAAGGCAAAAGTTAAAAGAAACCTAGTTTTTTACTTTTTACTTGATGTATCACTACTCCCCACTCCCCACTCTCCATTCCCTACTTTGTGCATCTTATGAGGAACTTAAAATGAATACAGCAGAACTATTAGTAAAGTGTTTAGAAAATGAAGGTGTAGAGTATGTTTTTGGACTGCCGGGTGAGGAAAATTTACACGTTTTAGAAGCAATCAAACACTCTACCATTAAATTTATTACGACTCGTCATGAACAAGGTGCGGCTTTTATGGCCGATGTTTATGGACGGTTAACTGGTAAAGCTGGGGTTTGTCTTTCTACCCTTGGCCCTGGGGCAACAAATTTGATGACTGGTGTGGCTGATGCTAACCTGGATGGTGCGCCTTTAGTAGCAATTACTGGGCAAGTGGGAACCGATAGAATGCACATTGAATCTCACCAATATTTAGATTTAGTGGCGATGTTTGCCCCGGTAACTAAGTGGAATAAACAGATTGTGCGACCGAGTATTACACCAGAAGTAGTCCGCAAAGCCTTCAAGCGATCACAAACCGAAAAACCCGGTGCAGTGCATATCGATTTACCAGAAAATATCGCCGCTATGTCTGTGGAAGGGAAACCTTTACAGCGCGATAAAACTGAAAAAACCTACGCATCTTTCGCCAGCATCCGCGCCGCCGCCGCGATGATTTCTCAAGCCGTCAATCCCTTAATTTTAGTTGGTAATGGTGCAATTCGTGGTCAAGCTAGTGATGCGGTAACACAATTTGCAACACAAATGAATATCCCTGTTGCTAATACATTTATGGGTAAAGGTGTAATTCCTTATACTCATCCTTTGGCATTATGGTCTGTCGGTTTACAGCAACGAGACTTTATTACCTGCGGTTTTGATAATACAGATTTAGTAATTGCGATCGGCTATGATTTAATTGAATTTTCGCCGAAAAAATGGAATCCTGAAGGTAATATTCCCATCGTACATATTAGTACATCTGCGGCAGAAATTGATAGTAGTTATGTTTGTAATGTCGAAGTTATTGGTGATATTTCCGATTCTTTGTTTGAAATCTTAAAAGTCGCAGACCGCCAAGGTAAACCAAATCCTTATGCGATTAGTTTACGCAGTGAAATTCGCGCTGATTATGAACAATATGCTAATGATGAAGGTTATCCAATTAAACCGCAAAAATTAATTTATGACTTGCGGCAAGTCATGGGGCCAGATGATATTGTAATTTCCGACGTTGGCGCACATAAAATGTGGATGGCGCGTCATTATCATTGCCATAGTCCCAATACTTGCATTATTTCTAATGGCTTTGCCGCAATGGGGATTGCGATTCCTGGTGCTTTAGCCGCTAAACTGGTGTATCCCAAGCGCAAAATTGTGGCTGTAACGGGTGACGGTGGCTTTATGATGAATTCCCAAGAATTAGAAACAGCGTTGCGCGTCGGTACTCCCTTTGTCACCTTAATCTTTAATGATGGTGGTTATGGCTTAATTGAATGGAAGCAAGAAAACCACTTTGGTAAAGGTAATTCATCTTTCGTCCATTTTGGTAATCCCGATTTTGTCAAATTAGCCGAAAGTATGGGTTTAAAAGGCTATCGCGTGGAATCTAGTCTCGATTTAATCCCGATCCTTAAAGAAGCCTTAGCGCAGGATGTACCCGCAGTTATTGATTGTCCTGTAGATTACAGAGAAAATCGCCGTTTTACTCAAAAAGCCGGTGAATTGAGTTGTGAACTGTAGTTCTGAGGACTGACACATAAAGGTTGTCTATTGAGAATGGGTGTAAGGTTTTTCCCTCCTAAACCTGCACCCTGATACAGCACTTTTGAAGTAAGTGAGGTACACCATTTACTTTTTTCAATCAGTTGCTGTACCTCATAAACAAGGCTCAAGTAGTAATACTTGAGCCTTGATAAAATTATGTAACCGAGGTGTCGGTATTTTTCAAAAAATAGCAGTAGTCAAGTTGGTAATTAGACAGCAAAAGGCTGATAATTCTGCCCTCTGTTACCTGTTACCACTTAATAGCGGTTACGGTAGCCGCCGCCACCACCGCGATTACCACCACCACCAAAGGAACCACGGTCTTCTTTAGGTCTAGCTTTATTAACTTTGAGGTCACGACCCATCCATTCAGCACCATCAAGTGCTTCAATAGCGGCTGTTTCTTCAGCATCGCTACCCATCTCTACAAAGGCAAAACCACGTAGACGACCTGTTTCACGGTCGGTAGGGATTTGAATCCGCTTTACAGAACCATATTCTGCAAAAACACTATTCAAAGCATCTTGTGTAACTTCATAAGAGAGGTTACCTACGTAAATTGACATAATTTAAATCCGAAATCGCAAGTTTGCAGAGATATTAGATTTCGGGGAGAAGTCTGTAAATACCAAAAGGAAAAGCCCATCAATACTAAAAACAAACGCTATCGCCGAATTAATTCTCACACCTCATCATGACACAAGATGTAAGTTTTAGGCAAGAAAAGAGAAAAATTGTCATAAAAAGAAATGTAACGACTTGTAAAATCTGCTGGATTCTCCATTTAACGGGAGAGTTTAGGATGAATGTAACGAGTAGGACACAAATAGTTCCTTTGAATAACAAAGAGGAACAGCTATGTTAACTAAACCAACAATTTATGGGCTAGTAGGTATACTCGCAGGTAGTGCGATTACTGCTTTATCCTTTACCTACGCTACCAGAGCCGCACAACAGCGTCTACAATCGCCTCCTTGTGCGACAAGTAGCACTATGCCACACAAAATGGCAGGAACACAGCAAGCAGATCAGAACTTCATCGAAATGATGATTCCCCACCATCAAGGCGCAGTCGAGATGGCGGATATAGCGTTGCAAAAATCTCAACGGCCAGAAATTAAACAGCTGGCTACGGCAATTAAAGCTGACCAGACCAAAGAAATTGACCAAATGAAAGCTTGGTACAAACAATGGTATGGCGCGGAAGTTCCTGCGACTCCAAGCACCGAGATGGGAAGTCATCATAGTGCAGGTCACAAAATGCCGGAAATGTCCATGCACTCAGGAATGATGGGTATGGGGATGAATTTAGAGACATTAAAAAATGCCTCTGATTTTGACAAGGAATTTATTCGTCAGATGATTCCTCACCATGAATCAGCAGTGATGATGGCCAAGATGGTAGCCAATAATGCTACACATCCTGAAATTAGGAAGTTAGCTGAAGCAATCATTAAGTCTCAAACTGCTGAAATTCAACAGATGCAGCAATGGTATCAAGCTTGGTCTAAGTAGTTTTATCATTCAAAATTCTAAATCTATGACACTGACACTTACCGTTCCCAACATGGCTTGTTCTGTTTGTGCTAACAATATCACCAATGCTGTGAAAACAGTTGATGCTGATGCGATCGTACAAGCTGATCCCGCAACTAAGCTTGTTAATGTGGAAACTCAAGCTTCTGAGGAAAAAATCAAAGATGCTTTAGCTAATGCTGGCTATCCCCCAGCTTAAGTATTACCTGGATTTACCTGTGTTGAGGCTGGGTGTAAGGGTTTTGAACACCTACACCCTTACACCCCTTACACCCCTGTCACCTGTCACCTATCACCCGCTATTTCATCATACTTAGCGCGGACTGCCTGAATATCTTGCCACATCAACCATTTTGGGCTGCCTTTTTCTTTCGATGGGTTACGCAACAAGTAGGAAGGGTGAAAAATTGGCATACATAAACGGCCTTCCCACTCTATCCACTGACCGCGAATTTTGGTGATTCCTTGCTTTTCGCCTGTTAATCCTTTGACGGCTGTTGCACCTGTTAACAAAATAATTTTGGGGTCAATTAAGCGAATTTGTTCTAATAAATATGGGATGCAAGCTGCCATTTCATTAGGAGTAGGAACCCGATTAGCAGGAGGGCGACAATTATGTACAACCCCTGCTGGTGTGACAAAATTGGCTGTATCTTCAACATCAATACAGTAGACTAACTCAGAATTAGATTTTGGTGGTACTGGTTTTTTAGTAACTGGTTTCCAATCAGTGACTACTGCTTCTTCTTGGTAAACTTTTAAGTTAAATGGAATTTTGTGCAGTTCCTCTGGTAATTTATACCGCATCGATACAGGAATATATTCGGCAATGCTCTCTAAAAATCGAATGCCCTCACCATATCTAAAAAATATTCTCCAAGTTGACTGAAAAACTGCATAAGTTTTGTAACCTTTGCTGTCAAAATACTGAACAACTTTTTCTGCTGTTTCTGGTTTGATATCTCCTAAAGCAATTTCTACATCAATGCTTTGTCTAATTTTTCCATCTTTAGTCTTTCTTCGCCAATAGCCATCATCCATGTACCAAATAGCTAGACCAAAATTGTCTAGTTTTTCTAAGGCTGCAATCGGAAAGTCTTTTTTACCTTGGGGATACCATTCTTCACGTAGTTGATGCAAATAGTATGTTTTTGCCAGTCCCATGCTTAATGATTGATAGGTATTGCCATTTTGGGACTTAGCTAGATATTCTCTCATCTGGGGTTTAAAGCCAGTTAATACTCTTGCTTTTAGCTTTAAATACGCAGCTTGTTGAATACTGTGATTTTCAATAAATTGACCATTGGAGCTAATACAAGCATCACCCAACAACGAACCTAATAATATCTGTAGTCCTCTATTTCCAGGAGCAGGTGTCCCAGTTGCTACTAAATCATCGTCTTGTAATTCTGCAACAGTAATCCAGCCTCTACGGGTCATAACTGGATGATCTTCTGTGGCAACATAGCCAACTTCACCGTTATTACTACCTTTGCCACCTCTAAAGGATACTTTGTAAAGTTGTCTGCCTGCTAGTTGTGATCTGTACCAACCAGTTACTTTTTTCCAAACTAGTTGTCCATGTTCAGTAACACTCGCTACTTCACCTGACCACTGGTTTTTTACAATCCAATTAAGTCGTTTAGAACCTGCTTTGGTGATGACTCTAGTGTAACCATCAAGGCATTTATTGATGTTACCAATGTAGACATCTTGCTCAGTAGTCAAATTCACCGATGCTAATATTTTTTCTAGTAGCTGACCAGACCGACCAACAAATGGTAAGCCGGTTTCGTCTTCGCTTTGGCCTGGTGCTTCGCCCACAATCATGATTGGTGCTTTGAGATTACCTCGCCCTACGACAGCATTGGTGCGTGTTTGTCCTAATTCGCAACGTTGACACTGGTTGCAGTGCTGTGCCAATTCGGTCATGTTGTTGTAGGTTCCCGTCGGAATGGGAATTTTGCCATCTGTAGGAATCTGGTCTTTTTGATTGATGTTAGATTCTCCAAAGAGACTCAGTTGAATGTCGCTGCTCATGAAACTACGGTTGTTGGTTTAAGCACCTAGATTGTGTTGATTGCGGAATACTGAAATTGGCGTGAGTTCCATTGTAGCAGCGAACTTAAGACAAAAAACTATTGCCTATTGCTGATATTGCATAGCTTTGGCGTAATCACCCAAGGCATAGCAAGCAACTTTGAGGCTGGCAAGGGCTTGTTCTTCAATGCGGCGGTCTTTGATACTTCTCGCTAAGAGTAAGCGTTGTTCATAATATTGGATGGCTTGGTTATAATCTCCCAACGCTTCACAAGTTACGCCTAAACTGCCTAGAGATTGTTCTTCACTGCGTTTGTCTTTTAATTCTCTGGCTAGTTGGAGACGTTCTTGATAATAAGTCATGGCTTTGCCGTATTCATTGGTAGCATAACAGGCATTGCCTAAATTTTTGAGTACTTGAATGGCACTGCGGGGGTTGTTGAGAATGCGTGCAACTTTGACACATTGTTCATAGTAGGCGATCGCTTTGGGATAATTGTCCAAAGCATACCAAGCATTACCCAAATTTTTCAGGACTTGTTCTATACCCCAGTTATCTTGAAGTTCCTGCACCAATTTTAAGCTTTGCTCTTGATACTCGATCGCCCGTGTTAAGTTACCTGCTGCTTTGTAAACCAATCCTAAATTATTTAAGGCGGCAACTTGACTGCGCTTGTCTTGCAAGCTGCGGGTAATTTTCAAGCATTCATCTAAATATTTAATTGCTTTCTCATGCTCATTTAAGTGACGATAAGCGTTACCTAAATGGGAAAATGCCTGCATTTGTATTGATGGGTCTGGTGTCTCTTTTTTTAAAGTCAGACATTGCTTGGCATAAGTAATAGTACTTTTATAATCTCCCGAAGCGTAGGTAACTACTGCTAAAAAGCATAGCGCCTGTTCTTGTTGGGGGATATCTCCAATCACCTCAAATAACGCCAAGGATTGTTGCAAGGACTTCAAAGCCGCGATGAGTTCTCCCGCTTGTTGCTGTTGTATACCTTGACGCAATAGTTCTGCTGCTTCCCATAACTGAGTATTGCTGTTTTCCGCCAACATTGCATCAGCAGCATTTTGGTCAAATTCATGGGTAATGGTATTGCGCTTGATTGGCGTAAGGCGGGTTGTAGGCGCTGGCGTAGGAGAGGTACTGTTCAAGTTGTTTTTCCATTGACCGTCAGACATTGACCAATTCCCGTTAAATCAACTAGTAGATCAAGTGTTCCCAAAATCAATGCTGATCTCTCATAGACAGGAGTTACGCACCAAAATTGTGTATGGGGAGTGTGGGGGGTGTGGGGAGTGTGGGGAGTGTGGGAAGTGTGGGGAGTGTGGGGAGTGTGGGAAGTGTGGGGAGTGTGGGGAGTGTGGGAGGTGTGGGGGGTGTGACTTGATTTTTTCGTTTTTTTGCGTAAGTCCTAATAGAAAACTATTACTGTAGTTATTGTTGGTTGAATAACAGGGTTGATGATGGAAAGAGTTTTGGAACCAGAAGTCATGGATACTTGGGAAGAAGCCATTGACTATGATGCGATGGATTTTACTGAGGTTAACACAGCTTTTGCCAAGGAAGCGATCGCTCTGGGTACAACAGCACCATGCTTAGTACTCGATGCGGGGACTGGCCCCGGTCGTATCCCGGTTCTCATTGCACAAATGTGTCCCCAATGGGGGTTGATTGCGATTGATTTAGCTCAGAATATGCTCAAAATTGCCACGCAGCATGTTCAACAAGCTGGCTTACAACAGCAAATTTCTTTGGAATTGGTGGATGCGAAACAGTTACCCTACGCAGATGCAATGTTTGATTTGGTGATTTCTAATAGCTTGGTTCACCATTTACCTGATCCTCTGCCGTTTTTCCAAGAAATCCAGCGTGTTAGTAAACCGAACGGTGGCTTGCTGATTCGTGATTTATTACGTCCAGCCGATGCAGAGACCATGAATGCTTTAGTATCCAGCATTGGCCATGACTATGATCCCCTTCAGCAAAAGTTATTTCGAGATTCTCTCCACGCTGCACTTACACTAGATGAGGTGAATCAGTTGGTGACTAGTGTCGGGTTAGCTGGAGTGAAAGTTTATCAATCAAGCGATCGCCATTGGACTATTGCACGTCATTGTAATTTATCTGTTTAAATTAAGTCAGCAACGCTTTAATTTCTACTACCCAAATTTAGCGATTCATTGGGATTTTTGTATTCCACACTTGTTCAAATTCTGCTTTAGTAATCCCAAATTCTCGAATATCCTCTTCTTGAATTGGTTTATCACATAACATTCCGTAATTGTCTGCAAAGTGGCTACTATCATAAAATAAGACATTGCCATTTTCGTAAACTTCTATTTGTCTGATCGGATATAGATCATCACCAATTTCGAGAAAGTAAGTACTAGTACCCCAAGCATCATATTCTCCTCCTAGGGTTTCATCCCAAAACCATTTACAATATTGTTTGACTTTAGTTTTTGATAAAAGCATATTTTTGCCTCCTTATATTGCCTCCTTTCAAACTCTGTTCTTTTTTACTTAAAGTTACAAAAACTAGTTTTTTGTAACTTTAAGTAAACATCTATTAATAAATTCACATTGATGACTGAAATGACTATCTATACAGCAATCATAAATGATTTATAAACATCTTTTTCTTATTTTCCTTGTCTCCCTTGTCTTTGTTGTTCAGATATCAACTAGGACTGCTATACAAGATTGAAAATTAACACTGACCAGTTTATTTTATCGTAGCATTTCCCGATTTAGTGCCATCTTCTGCGCGTATAATATCGCGCACTTCCATTAAAATTATCCCTAACATATTTTTGCCACTGCCGTCAGCGCCACAACCCCAATAATAATCAATGGGAGAATTTTCTACTATTTCGTCATTACCTGTACTGAGTAAAATTTCTCTAATATCTGTATGGGTTGTAAACTTACATAGTACTGCTTTTTTCATAATACTATCTTTGACTTGCTCCCAATCTTGACGCAAAGGACGGCTTCTTTCTCTACCCATTTTTGCGGCTTCTTTTGGAGTTTTTACCAAGCGAATTTGTTCTAAATGAAATGTTCCAACAAATTTTTGGGCTTGAAAATAATGTTCGCTTGTATACCAGTATAAATCATCCAACACAAATCCGTGATCAGAAAAGTTGGAGAAGCAACCATATTGTTCGCGGGTGCTATAAAAATAGATAGTCATCGAATTACTTGTGAAAAATCAGCTATTAGAGATTATTCATAGCATTTTCTTGGCAAATCGACAAAATTAACTCTGAAGGTAACTAAGCTTTGCACTTCAACGATGAAATTACATTTCATTAATAAAACAAAGAAATTATAGGACTCATATAGGAATCCGGTTTGATTTCTGAATTTATTTGTGTAGGTAGGGAATAGGGAGTCGGGAGTCGGGAGTAGAAAAGAATCAGTACACCCAGGTCATTGCAATCTCATGATTTCAATCACTTTCACCATAAAATATTGAAACTGTTGTTATACCAAATTAAAAAATGATTGCGACAGATGGATGACTCAAAAGCTTACAGATCAACCCTTACCCAATCCAAAATCTAAAATCCAAAATGGTATTAGATGTGTAGCCGCGACTGAAGTCGCTGGCTACAAGCTATATATAAATTTCTTAATTAATTTTAAACTTTATACTTTTCTCCTAATCTGCGATCGCCCAGCGCACATAAGGACGAGAAGCGGCTACAGTTTTGTAAGTAATTAGCTGTCCTGGTGCGTTGATGTTTCGCAAATCGACGCGAAAATATGCCTTTTTATTTTTAAACCGCACATTATAAAAAGGATATTCCTGACTTTGGGTTTGACCAATACAGTTAGCATAATTACTGCGTAAAGGTGAAACAAACTCAACAAACAGCTTATTATTAGATGCGACTAATTGAGTTGTATCGGCAAAATCTCTAGTCTCGGCAATTACAGTATGTTCTGCACCACCTTCATAAGGTAAGATTAACCACCACAAACCAACTGTCTGCGGGCAAGTACCGCTTGTGCGTTGCACTTTTAATTGTACATTGGGTTCAGCTAGTGGACTCTGTGAAGGTTTTGCTTGCGCTGTAGAGGCGATCGCACCTGCGGTAATTAAAGGGCATAAAATCCCAGCAAAAATTGTCAATTTTGCCAACTTATTCATAACTCAAAATGTTCATTGTACTAACTATTCTTCATAAATTGACTCGGTAAATGTCGCAAAAGTGCCTAATTAATTTGATTTATCGCTAAGGTGTTTTCAGTTACAGTTACATCCTCAAAAACAACGCCACAATATGGTTAATTACGAATTACAAATTACGCATTCATACTACTTGCTGTCTCATGAAACCTCGAATCATTGTTTGTGGCTTAGGGCGTACAGGATATAAAATCTTTCGTCTGCTGAGACAGCAGGGCGCATTAGTTGTTGGTATTCATCACAAACCAATTGCCGGGGAATGTTCTCCAGATATTATTATTGGTAATTTACACGCGGCGGCGACTTTGACGGCGGCCGGGATTCAGCAAGCACATACGTTGGTCATTACAGCTTCGGAAGATACTTTAAATTTATCAATTATGATGCAAGCGCGAGTGTTAAATCCGCGCATTCGCATTATTAACCGCTTTTATAATACAAACTTAGGTGAAAGGCTAGATCAAACTCTCCCAGAACATTTGAGTATGAGTGTTGTGGGATTAGCTGCACCATTATTTACCTTTGCGGCTTTAGGAAATCAAGCTATAGGGCAAATCAAATTATTTGACCAAACTTGGCCTGTTCAAGAAGAATATATTGATGAAAATCATCCTTGGTTGGGGCGGAATTTAAGTGATTTGTGGGAAGAACCCGCGAGAATGCCAATTTATTATCTGCCGTTACAAGGGGAGATGAATTTAATTGATGGAGTGCTATCTGGACAAGAATTACAAGTAGGCGATCGCTTAATTGTCGCCACTCAACCGCGCATTCGTTCTACCCGCAGATCATTAATTAAAAAAGTCTTGAAAGTTTGTACCAGTTTGCGTCAGTTTCAGCAACATGGACAATCAATAGTCGTGGGTGCGTTAGTCTTAATAGCAATTATAGCGATCGCCACACTCACATATATGTCTACAGAACTGAGTTTATCTGTAGTCGATGCCCTTTATTTTTCTGTGGGGATGATTACTGGTGCAGGGGGTAATGATAAAATTGTTGAAAACGCCCCCAACAGCATCAAATTATTCACCATTGTGATTATGCTAATTGGTGCAGTGGTGATTGGTACTTGGTATGCGATGCTAACTGATTTTGTGTTAGGTAATCGCTTTAAGCAATTTTGGGACGCAGCGAGAATTCCCCAACGCCATCATTATATTGTCTGCGGTTTAAGTGGCATTGGTAGCAAAATTGTTCAGCAACTTCATAGTAGTGGTTATGAAGTTATTGTGATTGAAACCGACTCAAATAATAAATATGTCAACTCGGTGCGGGGTTTGGGGATTCCGGTAATTCAAGGTGATGCAAGTTTCCGCACCATTTTGCAAACCAGTAATGTAACTGCGGCGGCGGCGGTATTAGCTGTTACTCACAACGATGCAACTAACCTAGAAATTGCCCTTAAAACTAAAGGTTTAGCACCTAAAATTCCTGTAATTGTTCATTATGCTGACCCCGACTTTGCTAGGATGGCACAACAAGTATTTAATTTTGAAGCCGTCCTCAGTCCCGCAGAACTAGCCGCGCCAGCCTTTGCCGCCGCCGCTTTAGGTGGACGCATCCTCGGTAATGGTATTACCGCCAATAAACTATGGGTAGCCTTTGCCACACTCATTACAGCATCACATCCCTTTTGCGGTCAATTGGTGAAAGAAATCGCCATATCTGCTGACTTTGTACCGTTATATGTGGAAAGTAACAGTCAACGTGTCCAAGGTTGGCAATTACTCACAACACAATTAGACGAGGGCGATATTCTATATTTAACAATGCCCGCAAATCGTTTATATCAACTGTGGCGCGATGAGAAAGTATCGCAGACAAGTTAGGAAAAGAAAGGGTGTGGGGGTGTAGGAGTTGAAAAAATGCGATCGCTCTCATTATGATTGTGATGATTGAAAGATGAAATGCGATCGCTCACACTGCTATTGTGATGGGTGAAAGATGAAATGCGATCGCTCACATTATAATTGTGATAGTTGAAAGATGAATTGCGAGCGATCTCATTGCAATTGTAGGTGTAAAAATATAAATTGTAGTTGCATTTGATATGCTACAGAAGAAAGAACAAATTCAAAATTACTTGTGATTGTAGATAAAATACCAGACGAAGCAATAGTTATTCGGGGTAGACGTAATCGACCAGAAGATATTGAGCGTGGTTTTGGGACTCATCCTAGTGGAGTAACTGGAATATCTGTAGAGAGTGCGATAGGATTATCGATAGAACAGTTGGCTGCAACAATACCTCACGGACAAATTGGAGTAACATCAGTAGGCGCAGTTAGAGCTTTAGGAGGAGATGTAATTCGTACTTCTGGTAGAAGTTCCTCTCATGCAACATTAACAGGTTTAACTCCACAGCAAATTAGCAGCTTACTTACTCCTACAATTGCTAATCCAGCTAAAGCAAACTAGAAATTTTCTCACCATTTAAACGCTATGGATAAACCAAGAGTCTTTGCCGATTTTCATAATGCTGATTCTCAAGGTCGCTTGCGACTTAATTGTACTGGTACTATTGAAGATTTAGCTCGTCAAAAAATTTGGTTGCAAGATAATTTAAATTTGGTGTTGTATAGCGAAGATTTAGAAGTTGATGGAATTGTTCAATATTCTCATGAAGAAAATGTTTGGATGGCGGTAATTGATTGGGATAATATCAGAGAGCAAGATAATATTTCAATTCCAGATATTAATCTTATATAGCAATAGTTTACTGTTCAGCCAATAATTAAGCTTATAATGAAAATTATTGACAAAGCCTCAAAATATGAGTGAAACAGCCGAAAAACTTAAAATTGAACTTTCTCGCCTGTCTGCAAAAGAACGTGCTGAAATTGCTTATTTTTTAATTCATTCTCTAGATGAAGATATAGATGATAATCTAGAAATTGCTTGGGATACAGAATTAACTCAACGGTTGGAGGATATTAATTGTAAAAAAGCTATTGGGGAACCATCATCTCAAGTTTTTTCTGAGTTACGAGAAAAGTATTCGTGAAGTTTATTGTAATTCACACCGAAGCTCGAAAAGAGCTTGATGCTGCAATAGCTTACTATGAATCTCAAAAAGTAGGCTTAGGGCTTGATTTACTTGCTGAAGTAGAAAAAGTTATTCTTAAAATTCAGCAAAACCCCAATTTAGGCACTCCATATAAAATAGCAGGAATACGTCGTTATAAAATTCAACGTTTTCCTTATTTGATATTTTATACGGAGCTTGAAGAAGTGATTTGGGTGATTGCGATCGCGCATAGTAAACGCAAACCAAATTACTGGAAGCAAAGAAATATTGAAACATAATCAAAAATGTAAATTGCTATTGTGAGGGTTAAAGGATGAATTGCGATCGCCTGCAATAAAAAAACCGGGATGAACCCGGTATAGTTTTATATTACGTTTGCAATCGCAGTGTTATAGACACGGTAGCTGTGAGTAATTGAGGAATGCGCCAAGAAACAAGCGATCGCCTGATAATATCAATTACAGACTGTTCCTTAAAAGTAGAAGCCTGCTCATCTAACAACACCTGTCTGACTCGTCCCTTACTTATCTGCAACTCAAACACTAAATCCCCACTGGAATACATAAACAACGAGACAGATTTTAAATGCTGAGTCAGAAGCGCAAGCATTTGCTCATTTAATCCCGTCACACTCACAACCTGTAAATGCTCAACAGGATCAACTTTCTCTACAAGTTCTTCTGCTTCTAATAAGTCTACATCCTCAAAATCTTCATCAAAACTACGGTAAGCTCTTTGTGCCAATTTCGGAGGTGACGGTGCTTCACACAGAAAACTCTCTGCTTCCGGTGCGCCTGGAGATTCTACTCTCCGCTTACGTTGCAAAAACTCAGGCGCAGGAGATATTGCACTTACTCTGGGAGCAAAAGCACTAAAAGCACTACCATAAATACCTTGATAGCTGATATCTTCAGCCATTTCTACAGGTACTTGCACCGAAACTGAACCCTGACGCGAATCAACTCGCACATCATCACTCACCGCCACAAAAGCTGTATATTGCGACAACAGTTGATAAGTCAAAGCTGTATCTGTCACCGCTTCCACACCCAACTTAGTGTCACCACTCACCATAAGATTCATTAATTCCTTGATGCGGGAACGTCCCCAAAGTTGGGCAATGGCGGGGTTTCCTGCTTCCTCAAAGTCTAAGTTAAAGGTATGCTGATAACGTGTACCACCCGCAGCAATTCCCGTAATGTGGAGTTTTCCCCCAAGCGCATCAGGCTTTTTAGCAAATAAAACTAACGGCTGTTCCGCAAACAAATCTGGTGGCGTAGCAGGATAGATAATTGGCGCATCACCATCGCCTTCCCATTGCAAATTAATGTTAGTCAAAACTGGATTATTAATCTGACGGTAGAATTTATCGACTACCTCATCTGTTGGTTCATCGTGGCGAATAATGTGAGATATACCCCTTCCTAATTCTGCAATGCGATTGAGTAAAAAGCGATTTACCGAACTACCTGCACCAAAACTATAAAGGCGGTATCCTGGTTGCAGATGTTGTTTCACCTCTGAAAGAATTTGGTTTTCATTGCCAATATAACCATCCGTCAACAATACAATACTCCGCAAACGCACCGTATCTGTAACTGGGAAATTTAAAGCACTGAGAATACCCCGTGACATTTCCGTGCCGCCATTAGCAGTCAATCGATTAATATAATTGATGGCGCATGTGCGATTTTGGGAATTATTAGAGAGGGGAACAGGCGATAGTTGCCGAGTCGTATCAGAGAAATCAATAATACTAAAAGTGTCATCAGGGTTAAGTCCATTAATAAAGCGGCGCATCAACTCTTGACATTGCATCAATGGCGCACCCATTTGTGAACCGGAAGTATCGATGAGAAATACCACATCTTTAGGAACCACCTGATTTTGACGATACTGAAGTGCAGGAATTAGATATAGTGCAAAATGTCCACCCCGTTCATCAGCTTGGCTGAGTACGGTAGCTTGAGTAGATTCACCTGCGACTTGATAGCGTAAAATCAAGTCTTTATTCGGAATTGTGTCCCCACCCGCCAACTTCACTAACACCCGCTTACCTTCATAAGCTACCTGAATTTGGTGAGAAGGAGACTGGACATTCTGCACCTCAACCCCCGCATCAATTTCTACCGTTACATTAATATCATGGGGCGATCGCGTACCTGATGGTAAGATAGGTGCATTCAACCGTGAACCATCGGGAACTATATCTGTATCTTGATTTTGCGTCATCGGTGCAGTAGCCGAACCTACACCGCCTGCATTTCCATCAATTGGTATCCCTGGAACGTAACGCGGAGCAACCACCATCGGGAAAACAAACTCATAATTACCCGCCGTAAATTTCAAACTTTCAGAGTAGCGAATAATCACATCAATTTGCTCACCTGGTTGAATGTTAGCCAAGGATTGAGTAAAAATGTTGTCCCGTTCTTGTTCCAACAGTCCCGCAGTGCGTCCTTGCTGCTTGGCTTGTTCGTAGATTTGCTGTGCTTCTTGGCGTTTTTTAATACTACCTTTAATAGTCTTGTCGCCAATCTGAATCACCATATCATCAACAGCCGCCTCATCCGGTAATGGGAAAATATAAACAGCTTCTAACGTAGTTGTGAAAGGATTTTCAAAACTTTGGGTAACTTCTACCCGTGAGATATTCCCCGCAATTTTGGCTTGTACTTCAGTGTGCTTGAGGGGGAAAGCGATTTGCTGTTGTTCAGGCGTTTGAACATATAAGCCACCAGCTTGGCGTTCTAAAGGTTGAGTCATATAAGTTACCTCACGCTTTGATGTTATGTCTCTAGCGTAAGCGCGGTTACTCGGCAGATATGCTCAGTTTTGTGTTCAGTCAATGCTCAGTAGTTGGTTAATTAATTGAGCTACAAGGTGGGCTGAAATATTTTTAAAATATAGCTTGCTCAAAGTGATGACTATATGTATCATCGCTATATTATTAAGTTTGTATGTTCTAATCAGTATTAAGATGGCTTTAAGTATCCGATCAGCAAGGCAACTTCGTAGAATGCGACAGCGTGATCTAGCTGTTGCTGTTGGGATTTCCGTGCGGGAGTTAATGGAATTTGAACGGGGACTTACATTTCCCTCTAAAAATTTGCTTTATCGGATATCTGATTATCTGAATATGGATGCCGAGCAACTATTAGTTGCTCAAAATGAACTCTGTAAAAATCCCTTGACAGGTGAAGGATACGTCACAGCTTGCCCTGAGAACATAACAAAAATTTCACGTAAGAGACAGCCTGATCTGACAAAAAAACCTGTTCTTGACCTGTTTTGTGGAGTTGGAGGATTCTCATTTGGATTTGAGATGTGTGAGTTGTTTGAGGTGGTTGCAGGCATCGATATTCTTAGTGATCGATTACAAACTTTTTCATATAATCATGAGACTGCTAATGCTTATGGACAAGATATCCGCACTATTTCAACTGAGGTTTTAGAAACTGAGAATCCTCGTCCCTTCGTCATTATAGGTGGTTCACCATGCCAGGGTTTTTCATCTATTCGTCCGTTTCGGAACATAGAACGAAATGACCCAAGAAACAATCTAGTAGAAGAATTTTGTCGCATAGTTCATGATTTACAGCCAGAATGGTTAGTTTTTGAGAATGTGGTTGGTTTACTTACTTATCACAATAGACAAAATTTACAAGCTATTATACAAACTTTTGAGGAAATAGGTTATAGAACAAGCTATAAAGTGCTAAATGCTGCTTATTATGGATTACCACAGCGTCGTGAACGTTTAATCATAATTGGCAATAAACGAGGTAAACCATACAAATGGACTGAGCCTACACATTGGTGCGAACATCGAAGCATGGCTGGAAAACAAGAATGTGTTCTTAAACCGCCAGAAAAGCTATTTGCTAAAGATTTAAAGACTGCTGTCACTATAAATGAAGCAATTCATGATCTCCCCCAAGTTGAAGCTGGAAAACACGCTGTTGTCTATCGGGACGATATTAACCCTACGGAGTATGAAATTTTTATTCGTAATGGAGCACAGCAGTTAAAACTGCATGAAGCAACTGCACATTCTCCTCGAATGTTAGAAATAATTAGGCAAGCAGGAACAAATATTTACGCTTTGCCTGAAGGAACGGTTACAAGTGGCTTTAGCTCATGCTACAGTCGGTTAAATGGAAATGAGCCTAGTGTAACCTTAACCGTAAATTTTGTTCATCCGGCTTCAAATCGTTGTATTCATCCCTATCAAGATCGTGGCTTAACGCCAAGAGAAGGTGCACGCTTGCAAGGTTTTTTTGATACTTTTGAATTTATTGGTACACGATCTCAAATTGTTAAACAGATTGGGAACGCTGTGCCACCCCTATTAGGAAGTATCATAGCGCAAGGCATATTAGAAAGTGACTAATCTTGCTCAATAAGCTGCTGGTAACTTCGATATACTTTACCTTTTGGTGAAAGAGGAGCACGTTTTAAATCACAGTACACCACTTGAAGCACTTCCATACCTGTTGCATTAACCACAGCAGTTTTTCCAGAATCACCCTCTGTGTTACTGAGGTTGAAATGGTCTGTCAAAAGATAGCCACAGCGTATTTCCCAAATATAAGGTTTGACACCACGATTTTCTTTACCAATTATTAGAGAACCATCAGATTGGCAAAGTACATAACGACAGGTAAGATAATAACCCTCTTTAGCAAGATGTCCTTTGGGTTTATTAGTTTCAAGAGCCATTTTCAACTCAATATCAGGTACTTTTGGTGAGATACCAGTAGTGAGTAAATCTGGATATTTATGAGGCCCGTTACGTCTGAGTAAACCGTTGGAGTGCTTTGCTATAGCTGAGGCAAAAATATTTCCAATCATTGAAGATAAATTGGCTAGCTCAACTGTTTGGCTTAATGGAAAAACTTCTGCCGTCTCAAGAGTTGCATCTATCTGGTCAAGCAATTTATATGTGTCCCGAATTGCTTGCCGTAATATATCAGGGCTTAAACCAATTTTTTCTAGTACATTTGCATTTACAAAGTAGCCTAAATCAGATGCACGCATCACTCTACCTCCTGTTCAAACTGCAACAATTCAGCAGCTGAGACATCAAGAGCATGAGCAATTTTTTGAATGTTAATCAGACTGATGTTACGTTCACCTCTCTCAACACCACCTATATAGGTTCTATCTAGTCCTGCTGCAAGTGCTAAAGCTTCTTGTGAAAGACCACAAGTTTGACGGAGAGCACGTACACGTTCTCCAAAAAGCATTAAAATCACTTTCTTTTTGTTAGGCTGCGTCATAATGCAGCAGTAAACTTTAAAAGATGACTATAAGTCTACGGACTATAAGTATCTTAATTTTTGGTATTACAGATTTTGAAGATGCTGTACAAATTGCTTGTGCGATCGCTCAAAATTTAGATGCAATTGTGACTCGTGATACTAAATTTGCAGGTGTTTCGATCCCTGTATTGTCTGTGAGTCAGATATTACAACAGCTCTCTTTAAGTCAAAATAGAGACGATTTGCTCAGTTAACAGATATATGTCAAACTCGCTCAAAGCATCAACAACTGGACTGGGAATTGTAGACAAGGCGCGAAAACGTCTTGGTTGGACGAAAACTAGTACGGCGCGTTGGTGGCAAGATGCTCACACTTCTAGAGCTACTTTACGGCGATTTTGGCAGGGCGATCGCATTCAACAAGAAATTTTTATCGCTATCTGTCAGGCTGTTGACATTAACGATTGGCAAAGTATCGCAGAAATGCCTAACGCAGACTTCGAGGAAGTCTCTACACAATACCTCGACTGGGATGAAGCACCTGATGTTGAAAGTTTTTACGGACGTAATCAAGAATTAACTCAGTTAGAAGAATGGATTGTAGCCCATCGCTGTAAACTAATCATCATCACAGGGATTGCTGGCATTGGTAAAACGGCTCTAGCTCTGGCTTTGGCTGATTATCTTCAGTTACAATTTGATGGCTTAATTTGGAAAACGCTTTATTCCGCGCCATCCCTGGTTTCGCTGTTAGATGGACTTCTCCACACCTTTAAGCAAACTCCGGTTGATGATATTCCCTCAGATACCGCAAAACTCATTCACCATCTGCAACAGCGTCGGTATTTATTAATACTTGATGGATGGGATGAATCAGAAAAACACTATCATCAATTTATCCAGCAATTAAGCCGCGCTCATCATCAAAGTTGCATTATCCTCACCAGTCGTCAGCAACCAAACATTATTGAATCGAATACAAAAACAGTTCGCAGTCTCACGTTAACAGGATTACCAAAAGACGATGCCATCAAACTATTACAGGCTCAACAATCAGTAGTCAAAATTTCTCTTCCCAGTCCCCAGTCCCCAGTCCCTAGTACCCAATTCACAGGTAAGGAAATCGGACTATCACCCTTAATTCAACTTTATCGCGGCAATCCTTTGGCACTCAAACTAGTTACGCCATTGATTCAGTCGGTGTTTGGTGGGAATATTGCGGCTTTTCTGAGTCAAAATACGATAGTAATTGGCGATCGCTTGCGTGGTATCTTCAAGCAACAGTTTGAGCAACTGTGTGATTTAGAACAAAGTATTCTCTATTGGTTAGCAATTTGGCAACAACCAATTTCTTTTAGCCGCTTGCAAACTCATTTACTCATTTCTCTCGACCCAGCTACAATTTTAGATGCTATTGTCAGCTTAGAAAGGCGATCGCTTTTAGAAAAATGGATTTGTAGTGATGCACCAGCTTTTACCTTACAACCACTGGTGATGAAAATTGTCACCGATGAATTAGTAGAACGTGCAACTCAAGAGATAATTCTGGTAATGCAGAGTCAAGATATCGCTGATTTTAAAGTGCTGCGAACCCATTGGTTATTGCGTCCTGGTAGTGATGATATTGTAGGTGATCGCATTTTGCATCAAATACAAGAAAAACTCTGGCAGATTTATGGAGCAAATCTCGTACAAAATCTCCAGCAAATTCTATTACTTTTAAATGATAAATCCCCTTTAGCAATTGGTTATATTGCTTGTAATATCACAACCATTATTAAACGATTAGGATAGATAATATAACTACCAAATTTTAGACATATTCAAGGAAAATCCTGGTAAAACTGGATCTGCGCTAACTGTCTCAGGATTTTCTAAACATTCTTCTGGTTGATGAGGACGATAAATATAAACTTGGCGGTGTTTGCGGTCGATTAAAAAACCTAACTGTACCCCTGGCTCTTGCATATATTCTGCCATTTTATCTTTGAGGGGTTGGAGATTATCGCTAGGCGATCGCAATTCAATGACAAAATCAGGACAAATCGGTGCAAATCTTTGTTGTTGTTCAGATGATAAAGCATTCCACCGTTCTAATTTCATCCAGGAAGCATCAGGAGAGCGTTTTGCACCCGTGGATAATGTGAAGCCTGTACTGGAGTCAAAACAAATACCTGTACCGTCTTTTTCTGACCACACCCATAACTGTCCGAATATATTACCTCCTCGATACCCTGTCTCTGAACCTGTAGGTGGCATAATGGAAATTTCTCCGAATTGATTCATTTCAATGCGTAAGTCACGGTTGACTTGACAGAAATCAAAGAATTGTTCATCTGTCATTTGCATTGATGCTGGCATTTGAAGTAATAAGGGATCTGAAAGCATAATGCTTGGGCGACTGGCTTTATTTTTATTCTCACGCATAGACGCGGTAGCGGCTTCTCGAAGAATAGGCGCAAAGTCGCTAAGAATAGAGTCTTGCAACTTTGCGCCTTGATACAAAATTTTAATGGGACTTTAGCATACTCAGTACTGATTGCTGAATGCCTTAACTCAGCACTCAGCACTTTCAACTCAGCACTCATTACTTGTTAGGTTGAGGAGTTAACCGCAAATAGGGTTTGACTACTTCGTAACCTTTGGGGAATTTTTCTTTTAAGACTTCGGGGTCTTTGAGGGAGGGGACGATAACAACCTTATCACCATCTTTCCAGTCTGCTGGGGTGGCTACGCTGTAGTTATCGGTGAGTTGTAAGGAATCAATTACCCGCAACAGTTCATCAAAGTTACGTCCAGTGCTGGGAGGATAGGTGAAGGTGAGACGCAGTTTTTTGCTGGGATCAATTACAAACACAGAACGCACTGTTACTGCTGCGTTAGCGTTGGGATGAATCATGTCGTAAAGGTCGGAAACTTTACGATCTGCGTCTGCCAAAATGGGGTAATTAAGGGTGGTGCTTTGAGTTTCTTCGATGTCGCCTACCCAGCCTTTGTGAGATTCTACATCATCAACGCTGAGAGCGATCGCTTTCACGTTACGCTTGTCAAATTCTGGCTTGAGTTTCGCAACTGTACCTAATTCAGTTGTACAAACAGGTGTGAAGTCAGCAGGGTGAGAAAACAGCACCACCCAGCTATCACCAGCCCATTCGTAAAAATCTATGTCGCCATGTGTAGAAGCTTGTGTAAAGTTTGGTACTGTATCACCAAGACGGAGAGCCATAAGAGATTCCCTGTAGATAAAGAGGCAGATGTAGTCTACTTTGCCATCATCCCATAAAACATCGGTTTCCCTATCGACTTTTAGCTATTTGTTACAAAATTTTAATTTTTTAGCACAGAGGCAGGGAGAGATGCAGTGTAACTAGATGCGGCTTGATTATTATACAGATATAAGGTTTATCTTTTACACTCCATCAATTAACTGAAAATTAACTTTTTGATCGCACAATAGAAGCAGAATTTACCACTTGATTGCCAAGATTACTAGATTACTCTTGATTCTGGGAGAAGTGCATGGTTTTTCAAAGGTCGCGGTTCGCCACTCATCTTGTAGTAATCTCTGCTTTAGTGTTCATGACGGGATGTAACACTGACCCAAATTCCGAGAATAATTTTACCGGGTTAACAGTCAAGTTACTGGTTGGTAGTGCTTTGGGTGACTTTTGTAATCAAGCGGCGAAAAATTTTAATACGACTCAACCAAAGCTAGATAATGGTACAGCTTTTCAAGTGAAATGCGAGTCTTTGGGTAGTGGCGATGTCGTGACCAAGGTAGTGGCTTTAGCAGAACAGTTGCAAAAGGGGACAGTACAAGCCGACGCAGCAGATTTTCCCACAATTATTTCTCTGGATGGTGACATATATCACAGTCAGTTAATTTACCGGATGAATCAACTGTTTCCGGGGAAAAATTACATCCCAGAAATCACAGAGTCGTCACTGGTTGCGAACACACCAATGGTATTTATGGCGCAAGCTGATATCGCCAGTGGTTTGCGGAAGGTTGCAGATCCTTATAAAGCTTTGGTGACGGCTAAAACTCACCGTGATATTGACCCAACTTCGCCACCTGTGACAGTTCATTATGTACATTCTGCCCCGACTCGTTCTAATTCTGGACTGCAAACATTGGTAGCTCAATACGCCAGTGTATCAGGTAAGCGTCCTGAAGAAATCACAGTGGCGGATGTGCAGCAATTTCAACCCCAAATTCAGCAAATTCAAAGCAAGATTACTCGTTACGGGGTTTCGACTAATTCTCTCGCCCAAGCAATGGTGAAGAATGGGCCTTTTTGGGCTTCCGTTGGTTCAGTATATGAATCGAGTGTAATTGTGGCTAATTCTGGTTTAGCGACAGGACAGCAACGTTATCAAGCAGTTTATCCCAAAGCTACTTTTACTTCTAATATGCGGGCGATTATCCCGAATGCACCTTGGGTCAGCGCCGATGAAAAGGCGGCTGCGGAAAAGTTTATCACTTATTGGCGATCGCCAGAAACACAAAAAATTGCCCCCGATTTGGGTTTACGTCCCGGAACTCCTGGTGTAGCTTTGGGTGCTAAGTTCAGTCCCGACTTTGGTGTAGAACCCCAAGCTAAATATGATTCACTGCGTCCACCAAAGCCAGAAGTTGTCGATGCAATGTTGAAATCTTGGCAAGAATTGGCAAAAAAACCTTCTTTAGTGGTGGTTGTTGTTGATTCTTCTGGTTCCATGTCGGGTGATAAATTACCAGCAGTCCAAAATACTTTACAAAACTATATTAAGAACTTGGGGCCAAAAGAGCAAATTGCCTTGATTGATTTTGACTCAATAATTCGTCCACCTGTATTAGTTGATGGTACACCCCAAGGACGCGATCGCGGTTGGCAATTCATCAATGAACTTCGGGCTGATGGCGGGACAAAATTATATGATGCGGCTTTAGAAGCAAGAAATTGGCTACAAAAAAATCTGCGTCAAGATGCCATTAACGCTGTGTTGATATTAACTGATGGTGAAGATGCTGGTTCAAAGATTAGATTAAATGAGTTAGAAGCAGAATTGAAAAAAAGCGGTTTTGCAACTGACCAAAGAATTAGCTTTTTTACGATTGGCTATGGTAAGGAAGGTGAATTTAAACCAGATGTTTTAAAAGCAATTGCCGAGTTAAATGGAGGATATTATTCTCAAGGCAATCCTGAGACAATTTCGCAGGTCATGTCAAACTTACAGGTGGAGTTTTAAACGCCAAAGTACGCGGAGTTTTTTATGGTGAAGTTAGTCAATCCTTTGTATTATCCAGTGGCTGTTTTAGTTGGTGGTTTGACTTTATTTGTTGGGGTACGTTTGGGGAATTTGTCTAGTTTGATGATGCTACCTGTGGCGACTGGTGTGGCGGTGGCTGGTGCAAGTTTTTTCAAGTCTCGTGAAGGTGAGGTATTAGAGTTAGATAATCCAGCTTTAGAACGGGAAATATTAACAGTTAAATCATCGGCTTTGGCTTTAGCAAATCAAGCTAATGCTATGCGGTTAGAGGTGCAGAAATTATTAACTGATACCTTTCATGTGGAACTGTTGACAACAATTTTAATGAGTTGCGATCGCGCCGCCGAACTTCCAGCTAAACTTGATAAATTAGGAGTTAGTCTACATCATACAAATTCGCTCCTTTCTATCGAAGCTCTACAACAGCAACTTACAGAAGTCAAAACCAAATTACCAGCTAGTTCTGGTGTAGCTAAACGACATCTGAATCAGTTAGCAGAAAGTCTGAAACGTAATATAGAACTAGCACAAGAAGGTGAAGATAGTCGTCTAGCCAGAGTTATCAATATTGCTACTCTCATTCAAGATTTTGCTGGCGTATTGCAAAAACTCCAAACAAGATTACGTACATCTGATTTAAGTGATGCAGAACAGATTAATGGTTTGCAATTAATTGCTGATGAACTCAATAGCCTTGCAGAGAATTTGGATTTAGTAGTATAGCCTTTCCTAGTCTGCTGAGGTGCAAATTTATCTGTGTCCATCTGCGGTTAATTATTCTTGCTTGTACTTCACTAGAAAAAGAAAGGCTATAAGACAGTGAAGTTGTAATTTCAGGAATCAAAGCGGATTCCTATATATGCAGAAAAAAATCAGCCATCTCAAAAAATTTACCTTTGTTGTCATCTTTGCAGAGTCGTTGATAGTTATCCCTATGTTGGTATTGACGCTGGGTAAATCAATTAACTTAAAATGTCACCGACTTGAACCTAATTATGTCAAATGTCAGCAGCAGGTTAGCCATTTATATGGTTTATGGTCAAATACATCTACATCATTTAGATTAACGGAGGTGGAGCTAGAAGAGTATGTCTTTAAAGAAGATTTACCTGAAGGAACTTATATTTACCTCAAAACTAATAATCAAGGAGAAGAGCTATATTTTTACGGGAGTAATTTAAAAACAGCATTAGCAGATAAAGAACGACTAGAAACACTACTAAGTAATAGTGGTCAAGCATCCTTAGAAATCACAGTTAAAGATACTTATTGGAGTGCTTTGGATTTTCTGAAAAATTTAGTAGGTCTCAACATTAGTATTATCTTTTCGATAGCTTTATTCTTCTTAATTATTCTGATTATGTTCGCTTTGATACTAGTTACTGCAAGCCACTTTTTTAACAAAACAAAATAATATGAAAAGCAAAAAATCTCAATTCAACCGCAGAAAACAAGTTTTTACTTCTGTAACTATTATCGCAGCTGCATTAGGTTTAACCTACGCGCCAATTCCTGGTTTACAGCAAACAGTGGTCATTGTTAGCGGGACAGAATTACAAGAACCACTGCAACAACTAGAAGCTAAATTTGAGCAAGCAAACCCTAATATCAAGTTAGAACTCAAATTTCAGGGTTCACAAGATATGGTGAACAATTATGTTGACCAGAAAAATGATTTTAAACCTGCGGTGTTAATTCCAGCCAATGGAGAAATTTTAACAGAATTAAGCGATCGCCTCCGCAGCACCACCCAAACCGAACCCTTTTATGAAACTCCTCAACCACTGGCTAAAACCTTACTTGTAGGTATTGCTTGGCCAGAACGGGGTAAAGTCCTTTTTCCCAATGGACGCTTTCAATGGTCAAAACTAGAACAAGCAATGCAAGCTGGTAACTGGGGAAAAGTTGGCGGTTCAAGTAACTGGGGTAGTTTTGATTTTGTCACCACCGACCCCACGCGGTCTAATAGCGGTCAGTTAACTTTGAACTTGTGGACACAATCAAAATTAGGTGGTGTTATTAACGCCGATAGTTTTAATAATTCCTCAGTCCAAGAACTATTTAGTTTAATCAAAAAATCAGTTTATCAACCGCCTCGTTCTACAGATATTCTTCTACAAGAATTTATTGTTAGAGGTGCTAATGATGCTGATGTCGCTACTGTCTATGAAAGTGTAGCTTTATATCGTTGGCAACAATCAGCCGCCAGTAAAGGCAAACCATACCAAGTTTATTATTTAGACCCATCAATTGAAACTACCGCCACCGCCGCCATTGTCCGACGAGACGTAGACGCAGGGACAGCAAAAGCCGCCAAACAATTTTTAGACTTTCTCACCCAACCAGAACAACAAGCAGTATTTGTGCGGTATGGTTTTCGTCCGGTAAATCATAATATTGATTTAAAGACTGTGCCGAATAGTCCGTGGAATCAAAATATTCCTGGCGTAGAAGTTAAGCCGAGTGTGAAAATTCTTCCACCAGCAGATAGTAAAACAATTACAGAAATTCAACGTCAATGGGAAAGGACGAATTAAAAAATGAAATTAATTAAGGGATTGATATTATTTTTTGTGATATTCGTTTTACCTGTAGGGATTTCCGTCTGTTTCTCAGAAAGTGAGTTTATCTTCTATCCTTTAATTGATACTCAATTACCTCCAGGTTTTACAATGCAGAAGTTCGAGAGTATCAAACCAGGAATGACGAAAGCTGAAGTATCAAAAATTTTACCAGCACAGAAGTATTCATCAGAGGATGACAGTTCTTGGCATTATGGCCAAGATGGTGCAGCACCTTTTGGGGATTTTGCGTGGTTTGAGTTTATCATCCGCTTTAATGCAGAAGGAAAAGTGATCAAAACAGAACGGCAACAATTTAATGACTAAGTTTTCCCAATTCCATGAATTTATAGCCAATTACCTACTAAAACGTAAGGAGACCAATAAAAAGGATGCCTATAATTAGGGTCTGCTAAAAGCAGAAGTTGAGCGCGTTTTAAAGCTTCTGCTTTAGTCTCTTTGCTATTAGCAAACTGTTTATAAAACTCTCCCATAATCATGGCAGTACCTTGATCATCAACACTCCATAATGTTGCTAATGTACTACGCGCCCCAGAACGCAGTGCAAATCCAGCAATTCCTAAACCAGCCCGTTTATCGCCAGTAGCGGTTTGACAAGCACTCAAAACTAATAGCTCGATCGCATTTCTTTGGCTATTCTCTCTAGTTTGCAATAATGAACTTAATTCGTTAACATTGACGCGATCGCCGACTAAGGTGAGGTCTTTAGTTTGCGAATCTTTCCAAGTCAAAATAAAGGTATCTTCGGCGTTAGAAGTAAATTGACCATGTGTCGCCAGATGAACTACCGATGCGCCAAATGACTTGATGATTTTTTCTAAGGCAATTTTAGTAAATTGACTATCTAGCAGGACTCGCGCTGGTACTTGTTGTTTAATAGAGTTAATCTCTTCTGCAACACTGGGTAGTCCTTCAAAGTTACCGATGGCTTCTGTGATTCCGGCTGCAATAGTGCGCGGTTTTTCTCTGCTTAAAGAACGAGTCGGTAATAGGTGTAACCCTGGTGTGAGTGCAATGTTATAGCCTTTCTGAATCAAATATTCTTTTCCATCATGAAGTGCGGCCATTGGGACACTCCGCAATGCGCCATCTAAGACAAACACCAGGTTTTCTACTTTGTGTGCTTGCAATTGGGGTTCGATATCTTTAATCAACCAGTTATAAACTTTTTGGGAAATCGGCAAAAATTCCCGCGTTGAACGTGTCACCAATTTTGCCCGTAATTCTTGAATGGTCTTTTCTACTTCGGTTTGAGAAACTGGAATGGGTTTGGGGCGTAATAATAAGTTTTGTTTTTGGTTTTGAGCTTTGTTAGGTAAAGAAACAATTACCTCTAAGCGATCGCGTAAAATAATCGGATAAATGACTGCGGCTTTAGGATCAATTTCGTCAATCTGCACAGGTTTAGCATCTAAACAAGCTGTGCGAAAAAAGTTATCTAACTCCGCTAATTGCAGTGATTCAATAACATCCCTAGCAGTTTTGAGATTTTCTTGACTGGCTGCGGAATCTTCTTGATAGGGCGAATTTTGCAGCAATAAACTCACGAGTTCCCGATAAACCGGTTCTACTCCCTCTTGAAAGGAGAATTGGACTTCCCGGTTAATCGCTACTAAATCACTCCGCAATAATTTGAGAATATTCACCGCTTTGGTGTAAGCTGCGATCGCCGCTTGTTCGTTACGTCGCGGATTATCTGGCGCTGTGAGAATCCTGCCTAATTGCCAATGCCAACGATAAGCAATATCAGCAGCACCAATTCCTTCAGCCAATTTTAAAGCTTCCTGAGTCAATTGTTGGGCTTCTTGCCACTGGTGAGTTTGCTCGTATAAATTACCTAATGCCCCTAAAGCATAAGCTTCTGCACGCCTATCCTTGAGGATTTTAGCTTGGTCAACTGCACTGGCAATCATTTGCGCGATCGCTTTCCATTCTACATTTTCCCCGGTTAATTGCACAGTTTCGAGGTTTTTGACATTACTGAAACTCCCATCGGCTAATATCTCATTTTTGGGACAATTAGCATTCATTCCCATCCTCATAGGTTCAGTTAGCTGTTTCAAACAAGTCAAACTCTGAGCAAAGTGAATCCGCGCATATATAGTTGTGCGATTTGCTGGTACAGCATCTAGTTGTTGGTGAATTTCTGGCAACAAACTTTGGACTTGCTGCCATTTTTGCTGATCCATTAATAGGCGCATTTGATTCAGTTTTGCCTGTAACCGAGTTAACGGTGATTTAGCTAGGGTAGCTTTAGTGTAATAATCTAAAGCATCGGCAAGTCTTTGGCTTTTCTCTTCAGGATTCTGCCCTAAACTTAAAGCTTGAGCAGTGTTTCCTAAACTCAAATGAATGTCGGGTATTAATTGTGGATATACTTGTGCAGCTAGGGATAAACTTTTCTCTAATACTTGCAAAGAACCAAGGTTTTCTATTACTGTTCCCTCAGCATTTTTTTGAGTTAAATCACCCATCAACCGCAAAGTATTACCTAAATTCAGTAGTCCCATCACTTTTAGGGGAGAAGTTGGTTGTTTTTCGAGTAATTCATTTACCTGAATTAAAGTAATTCTTGCCCGACGATATAATCCTAATGCTTGTAATGCTTGCGTTTGATTTAGTTGGCTACCAATTTTCCCCGCATCATCACCCAATTTAGTATAAATAGCTGTTGCTTGCTCCCAACTGGTTAATGCTTCTTGGGAATGTCCTGATGCTAATTGTATTTGTCCTTGAGTGTTCCAAGCTTGGGCAAGTATTGATAAATAGTCTGACGAATTTCTTTGCGCCGCTATTTTTAATAGTGCTAAACTGTCAGCGATCGCTTTTTGCGCTTGGGGTAATTGTCCAATTTGCTGTTCTGCCAATGCCAGATAATTTAAGGCTAGGGCTTGATTGAGATAATCTGCTTGTGCTTGAAAACCTCCCACCGCTTGCTGAAACAATTTAGCCGCTTCGCTAAAATTCTCACTTCGGTAAAGTTGCATCCCTTCTTCTAAAGTTTGTTGGGGATTTGCTGACAACAGAGTTTCTGTGATGGGTGCAGTCACATTTTGTATCGCCACTTGGTAAGAGTTAGGAATCAGGGCAACTGGCTGAGTCATTTGTGATATTGTCGCAAAAATAATTAGTGCAGACATAATTTTTAAATTCGTAATTTAACCAGACAAAAAATATTTGATCAGCAGAAGGAATAAATTAAACCTGACTTGAGATTACCGGGTTTCGACACTTCTCCTGCCGGAGACGCTACGCGAACGACAAGCTCAGTGCATCGCTTCGCTTAACCCCCGTCTAGTAAGCTTTTTGAGCATTGAGCGCAGTCGAAATGCGTCTTATAAATAATTTTTCAAAACTCTTTTTTCTGATTCAAACTTCAGACTTCCTAAAACGGTTGAGTATAAACTAAAGAAAAATACAAACCATTTTCCTGTAAAGTATTTTTCTGAGAATTAGCATCAATTAAAGGGATACCCCAATCAAATCGAGCATTAATGCGATCGCTTTGCCATAGTAATCCCAAACCAACAGAAGCTAGGCTATTAGGATCAGGATCAGCACGATTGGAACTGTTGTAAGCAGTACCATAATCAATAAATGGTGTTAATTGTAATACACCTCCTAATTGCGGGGCGCGGAGAATCGGATAACGTAATTCAGCCGACACAAAAACTGCATTATCTGTCAAAAGTAAATCTTGGCGATAGCCCCGGACTGTTGCTTGACCACCCAAACCAAACTGTTCTAGGGGTACTAATGCTCTGTCGGCTAATTGAGCATCGGCTCGTAATACAAGTAAAGTTTCCGGTGCTAACAGGCGTACCCATTGGGCTTGTCCCCGCCAAGAGAAAAACCTGCTATCTGGTGGTGCGCCACTGTTGGTAACATCAAAGGCATCGATTCCAAAACTAAATTGCGATCGCGCTGCAAATACTTCTCTACTATTGCGTTGTGTCCAATCTTGAAAAAACCGCAGCACCGAAAGCCGAGTTTGTCCATCCACAGCCCCAGGTGAAGGAAAGGGAACACGTTCCCCAACTAAAGCTTCTAAATAGCCAATATCACTGTTACGCCGATTGGCTGTAATTCCCAAGGCAAATTCTGTGGTAGGAGTTTGCAACAGTGGTTGGCGAAAGGTAATGGCAAAGTCTTGGGATCTACCTTCAATATTTAAAAAATCAAAAGGTTCTTCTACAACATTGCTAGTGGTGTAGTTATATTGAAACTGCACAGTCCCATTGTAGGGATTAACTGGTAATGTGTAGCTAACATCAACATCATTACTGCCATCGGTGTTGGCATAAGCAACAGAAAGTCCATCACCTAATCCCAATAAATTGGCTTGGTTAAATTGAATTTGTCTCTGAAAACTGCCAATACTCGGAACTCGATTATTATTAAAATTCACCTGGGCGCTGAAGGTTGAATTTTCAGATGCCCTGATATCAATTACACTAGTCCCTGGACGAGAACCAGCCGCCAACTCCGCCGAAATATTTTTAATTAAAGGATTTAGTTGTAATAGTTGCAGTGCTTGGAGTAACTTGTTGACGTTTAAGGGTTTGCCTGTAGCTACAGCAATGCGACTCCGCACATAATCCGGGTTGAGTCGTTTGAGTCCCCTAACTTCTATGCTTTCTACACTACCTTCAATCACTTGAATTGTGACAACACCACCCCTAGTCTTGAAGGTTTGATCAGCCGGGATAAATGCTCCCGAAGAACAATACCTTCGCCAAAATAAGAGGATGAAGAGAGAGGGCTGATGTAGTAGAGTTATTGTCTTCCCAAACGACAACTCAAAAGCCACAACAAGCCCATGCCCGATATCTTATCA